>CALMIC010000166.1 GCA_937864065.1 uncultured Cellvibrionales bacterium
CCTGAGCCCAGATGGCGGAACTGGTAGACGCGCTAGCTTCAGGTGTTAGTGACCCTTGGTCGTGGAGGTTCAAGTCCTCTTCTGGGCACCAAATCAAGATGCCGCAAGGCATTGCCGACAGGCAAAAGAAAAACCCGCTCCGGCGGGTTTTTTTGTATCTTGTTATGCGGATTCCCCCCATCCAGGAACGAAACGGCATGACGACAACCCGTGGATCTGGCTCGAGTGGCAAGCAAGCACCTGGTGGTGTCCAGCTGGACGCTTTCGGTGACCCGGTTCCCCCTGCCGAGGGCGGCCGCAAGGCTGGTGGGAAGGCGCCAGCGCGCTCGCCATCCCTGGTCGAGCAGGCGGCACTCAGTTCATTGCTATTGCCGGTGAGTGGCCGTACGGTCAACTGCCGTTTTGCCTTGCTTGATCCTGCCAAGTGCATTCCATCCCCCCTAAACCGGCGCGTGCAGGCCCTGCTGACCACGGCTAACCAGGATGTTCGCGCCCTCATGGATTCGCTGCGCGACGAAGGCCAGCGCGAACCGGTGCTGGCCAGGCCTGTGGTGGTCAATGGCCGCCAGCGGCACGAGATCATCTACGGCACCCGCCGGCGTTTCGCCCTCGAGCAGTTGGCGCTTGAGAGCGGGGCGGTGCTGAAACTGAAAGCATGGGTGGTTGATGACATTGCCGATGAAGATGCGATCCGGCTCGCCATTTCCGAGAATGAGAATCGTTCGTCAATATCTGCCTGGGAGATGGGGCAGTACCTGAAGTCTCGCCTGGCCCAGAATCCTGACTGGACCCATGAACACCTCGCGGCTAGCGAAGGCATCCACCGCAGCCTGGCCACGCGTTACCTGCAGTTGGCTGACCTCGACCAGCGCTTCATCAGTCTGCTGGCGGCCCCGTCCGGCATGACGTTGACCGGTGGTCTGGCGATCCGCGCCCTCGCGGCCAAGCACCCCGCCCGTGTCCCGGCAGTGCTGGCGGAACTTGAGGCACGGGCACCGGTTGCCGATGCTGCGGCGTTGCTGAAACTGTTGCGACTGGCACTGGACAAGCCGTCCCGCCGGCACCGTGACCAGCGACTGCCGATCCGCAGCACGAACGGTGCAGTGCGGGGGCAGATGGTGCGGCATCGCACGAAGCCGGGTTGTTACAAGATTGACTTGGCGGGATTGTCGGAGGCGCAGGCAGAGCGGATCCGCCAGGCCATCGAGACGTCCTTGTCCTGATAGTGCAGGTGATGTTCAGTCTGAACGGGCGGTGATTTTTTTCAGGCAAATAATTGAAATTTATAGATTTTTTTGCCTTTCTTGCTGTGACAGGAATGCGCGGGGCGCTGGTTTCGCGAGGGCAGAAAAAAAAAGAACCCGATTCTCTGGGGGAGAAAATCGGGTCAAGACCATTAGGAGTGAAACATTCAAGGAACATGCCCTTTGGATGGTTTTTGCCACCCAGCGATCCCGCCTCGTGGGGGGTGTGACAGGATCGCGAAGCTAGTATGGATCAATCGCCCCCAAAATCCAAGCCGGTTTTCCGTAGTTGCCTGACGAATGGCTCGCTGAGATCTCCGTGGCATGGTTTTGCCGGGGTGAGCTGCTAGAATCGGCGCCACTTTCCAGCTGTCCAGGGGAATTCGCAATGTTCAGGATCCAGACCTTCAACAAGATTTCGGTCAGGGGGCTCAACCAGTTCGGTCGCGAGCAGTACGAGGTGGCCAGCGAGATGGCGCACCCGGATGCCGTCCTGCTGCGCAGCCACAAGCTCGCGGCCGCCGATGTCGGCAGCAGCGTACTGGCGATCGCCCGGGCCGGGGCAGGGGTGAACAATATCCCGGTCAAGGACATGACGGAGCGCGGCATCGTGGTGTTCAACACGCCCGGCGCCAATGCCAATGCGGTCAAGGAGCTGGTGCTGGCGGCCATGCTGCTCGGTTCGCGCGACATCATCGGCGGTGTGCAATTTGTGCGGCACGAGCAGCGCGAGGTGGATGATGCCGCCTTGTCCAAGCTGCTGGAGGCTGAGAAGAAACGCTTTGCCGGCCATGAGCTGGCTGGCCGTACGCTGGGCGTGGTCGGCCTCGGGGCGATCGGTGCACTGGTAGCCAATATGGCGCTCGACCTCGGCATGCAGGTGCTGGGCTATGACCCGGCGATCTCGGTCGAGGCGGCCTGGAAACTGTCGCATCGGGTGCAGCGAGTAGAGAACCTGCATAGCCTCGTGGCGCGCACCGACTTCATTACCCTGCACCTGCCGGTGCTCGAATCGACCCGTGGCTTGGTCAATGCCGACCTGCTCAAGGTCGTTAAGCCGGGCGCCTGCCTGCTGAACTTTGCCCGCGAGGAGATCGTCGACAATGCCGCCGTGATCCATGCGCTGGAGCAGAAGCAGCTGTCGAAATACATCACCGACTTCCCGACGCTGGCCCTGTTGCAGCGCAATGACGTGATCCCGATGCCGCATATCGGTGCCAGCACGGAAGAGGCTGAGGAGAACTGTGCAGTGATGGCGGCGGACCAGCTGAAGGACTTCCTTGCCAACGGCAATATCCGCAATTCGGTCAACTTCCCGGCGGTGTCGCTGGAGCGGACCGGTGGTTTCCGCCTGGCGATCACCAACCGCAATGTGCCGAAAATGCTGGGCCAGATCCTGTCGGCCATCGCCGACAGCAATAACAATGTCATCGACATGATCAACAAAAGCCGCGATGACATTGCCTACAACCTGATCGACGTGGCGGTGCAGCCGGACGAAGCGACGCTGGCCCGTATCCGGGCCATTGAAGGCATCGTCAATGTGCGGCTGGTGTGAAGCTGGCGCGGGGTGCGGGGGCGGCGTGGCCGGCCTCCGGCCCTGCGTGTAGAATGGCCGGCCTTATAGAAATCACTTCAAGTTGCTTGCCTGCTGATCGACAGGATAAAAACAATATTTATCAATGGGTTGATCTGCTTTTCTAAGGAACTGGATTAAACAGGTTTTATCGCCATGCGACTCAAACACGTCAAGCTGGCCGGGTTCAAGTCCTTTGTCGACCCGACCACGGCCACCTTCCCGAGCAACCTGACGGCTATCGTGGGGCCCAACGGCTGCGGCAAGTCCAATATCATCGATGCCGTGCGCTGGGTGATGGGTGAGTCTTCCGCCAAGAACCTGCGTGGCGAGGCGATGACCGATGTCATCTTCAACGGTTCCAACAACCGCAAGCCGGCTGGCCAGGCCAGTGTCGAGTTGGTGTTCGACAACTCCGACCACACACTGGTGGGTGAATACGCTGCCTACAGCGAGATCTCGGTCAAGCGCGTGGTGACGCGCGACGGCCAGTCGCAGTACTACCTCAATGGCACGAAGTGCCGCCGCCGCGACATCACCGACATCTTCCTCGGCACCGGTCTCGGCCCGCGCAGTTATTCGATCATCGAGCAGGGCATGATCTCGCGCCTGATCGAGGCCAAGCCGGAAGAGCTGCGCGTGTTTATCGAGGAGGCCGCCGGTATTTCCCGCTACAAGGAGCGGCGCAAGGACACCGAGAGCCGCATGAAGCGCACCCGCGAGAACCTCGAGCGCCTGACCGATATCCGCGAGGAGCTTGAGCGCCAGCTGTCGCATTTGCAGCGCCAGGCCGCCGCCGCGGAAAAATTTGCCACCTACAAGGAAGAAGAGCGCCTGTTGAAGGCGCAGCTCGCCGTGCTGCGCTGGAAGAAACTCGACAGCGAACTGGGCCAGCGCGAACACCTGATCCGTGAACTGGAAGTGCAAGTGGAATCCCTGGTGACCGAGCAGGTGTCGATTGACACGCGCATCGAGAAACTGCGCAGCGATTTCACCGAGCAGACTGACCGCTTCAACGAAGTGCAGGCGCGCTACTACGCCAGCGGTACCGATGTCGCGCGTATCGAGCAGACCATCCAGTTCAGCCAGGAAAAGGCGCGCAGCCTGCGCGATGACCTGGCGCAGACCGACAACAGCCTCGCTGAGTCAACGCGCCTGCTGGCACAGGATGAGGAGAGAGCGAGCCTCTGGCGCGCCGAGCTGGAAGAGCTGGCGCCGGAACTGGAGCTGGGTCGCGAAACCGAACTGGAACTTGCCGACTTGCTGGCACAGGCCGAGCAGGCTATGCAGCAGTGGCAACAGGAATGGGACGATTTCAACCAGAACGCCAACGGCCCGCGGCAGCAGGTGGAAGTGCAGCAGTCACGCCTGTTGCACTTCGAGAAATCGTTGGCGCGGCTCAACGAGCGCATCGAGCGGCTGGAACAGGAAAAGCGTGGGCTGATTGATGGCCCTGAGGAACAGGAAATCCTGTTGCTGCGCGAGCAACTCGCCGAACTTGATGCGCAGGCTGACGACAAACAGCAACAGCAGGATGACTTGCTGGCCCGCATCAGCGCCTTGCGCGAGGAAAATGCACAACTGGTGCAGTCACTGGACGAAGCGCGCCTGCAATGGCAGACATTGCGTGGCCGGCAGGCTTCGCTGGAGGCGCTGCAGCAGGCAGCCCTTGGCAACCAGAACGCTGCCGTCAATGACTGGCTGGCTGCACAGCAACTGGATGGCAACAAGCGCCTCGCGGAAAAGCTGCGCGTCAATAGCGGCTGGGAAACGGCTGTCGAGACGGTGCTCGGCAGCTACCTGCAGGCGGTGTGTGTTGATCGCATTGATGAGCTGGCGCAGAAAGCGTCTGGCTTGCAGCAGGGCACGCTGGCGCTGTTGTCGAGCCAGCCGTTGCCGGCAGCGGCTGGCAAGGCTGGTGCGCTGGCGGAACAGCTCAGCGGCGCTGACGAAGCGCGCGGCTTGCTGGCGGGCGTCTACTGTGCCGAATCGCTCGAGGCTGCACTGGCGCTGCGAGCCCAGCTCGCAGCGGGTGAATCTGTCATCACCCGTGAAGGCATCTGGCTCGGCAGCAATTGGCTGCGCGTGGCGCGCGACAGCGACGTGAACAGCGGCGTGCTGGCGCGCCAGCAGGAGCTGGATGAGCTGGCACAGTTGCTCGACGAGACCGAACACCGCGTCGCCGCGCTGGATGAAAAAGTGCAGGCCACCCGTGTACAGCTGGGTGAACAGGAAACACTGCAGGAAAAGTCGCGGCGCGAACTGGCCGAGCTGACGCGCAAGCATAGCGAGACACGAGCACAATTGTCGGCACGCGAGGCGCGTGCCGAGCAGATGCTGGCGCGGCGCGATGCGCTGGTGAAGGAAATTGCCGAGATCCAGGAGCAATTGTCACTGGAGAAAGAAGGCCAGGCCGAGGCGCGTGCCATCCTGGAAGAAGCCATCGAGGCAATGGGGCGTGACACGCAGCAGCGCGAGCACCTGCTCAATGTGCGCGACCGCAACCGGCAGGCGCTGGACGATGCGCGCCAGAAAACGCAGCACCAGCGCAACCGTTCGCATGAGCTGGCGATGCGCGAACAGTCGCTGCGCACGCAGCTCGATGCGATGTCACAGTCGATCGAGCGCCTGCGCCAGCAAGTCACGGCGCTCGGTGAGCGGCGCGCCCAGTTGCTTGATAGCCTCGAGCACAGCGATGACCCACTGGACGAATTGCGCCTGCAACTGGAAGAGAAGCTGCAGTTGCGCCTGCAGATCGAGGATGAACTGAAGAATGCCCGCATCGTGCGCGATGAAGTCGAGCACGACCTGCGTGAAGTCGAGCAGCGCCGCTCCTCCGCCGACCGCAATACGCAGGCTGCGCGCTCGCGGCTGGAACAGGAGCGCCTCGCGGCGCAGGAAGCCCAGGTACGTCGCCGCACACTGGACGAACAGCTGGAAGAGACGCAGTTCGATCGCGCGCAGCTGTTGCAGGAATTGCCGGAGGACGCGAGCGAGGATCGCTGGGTGGCTGACCTGGAACAGGTGTCCGTGCGCATTGCACGCCTGGGGCCAATCAACCTCGCGGCGATTGATGAGTACAAGGCGCAGGCCGAGCGCAAGACCTATCTTGACGCCCAGAACGATGACCTGCAGGAAGCCCTGCAGACGCTGGAAAACGCGATACGCAAGATCGACCGTGAGACACGCACGCGCTTCAAGGAAACCTTCGACAATATCAACACCGGTTTCCAGGAACTGTTCCCGAAAGTGTTCGGCGGCGGCCATGCCTACCTGGAGCTGACCGGCGAGGATTTGCTCGATACCGGTGTCTCGATCATGGCGCGCCCGCCGGGCAAGAAGAACAGCACGATCCACCTGCTGTCCGGTGGCGAGAAGGCGATGACCGCCATCGCGCTGGTATTCTCCATCTTCCGCCTCAACCCGGCGCCGTTCTGTATCCTCGACGAGGTGGATGCGCCGCTGGATGATGCCAACGTCGGCCGCTATTCGAAAATGGTGGTCGAGATGAGCGAAAAAGTGCAGTTCATCTTCATCACCCACAACAAGGTGACGATGGAAGCCGCCAACCAGCTGATGGGTGTTACGATGCATGAACCCGGTGCCTCGCGCCTGGTGTCGGTCGATGTCAACGAGGCAGTGGAACTGGCAGCGGTATAAAAACCGGAGGAGAGGGCTATGCACGGCAGGTTGTTGCGTTCGGTCGTAGGGTTGCTGGCGCTGCTCGCTGCCGGTCTGGTACAGGCGGATGTGCGCCACGCCGTGGTGCAGGTGTTCAACCAGAGCCGCGAGGTCAACTTCCAGTATCCGTGGCAGAACGGCAATATCGCCTCCAGTTATGGCACTGGTGTCATCATTGCCGGCAACCGTATCCTGACCAACGCCCACGTGGTCGACAACAGCGTGCAGCTGCAGGTGCGCAAGGTCGGCTCTGACCGGAAATACCAGGCACAGGTGGCCTTCATTTCCGATGAGCGCGACCTCGCGATGATCACCGTCAATGACCCGGATTTCTTCCGCGATACCGAAATCATGGAGCTCGGCGCATTGCCGATGCTCGGCGACGAGGTGACCACTTACGGCTTCCCGGTAGGTGGCACACAGCTCGCCATCACGCGCGGCATCGTGTCGCGCATTGATTACGACTACTACGCCCACTCCGGTTACCAGAACCTGGTCTGCCAGATTGATGCCGCGATCAACCCCGGTGCCAGCGGCGGCCCTGCGATCGTCAATGGCCGTCTGGCGGGCCTTAATTTCCAGGGCCTGGGCAATGCCGATAATGTCGGTTACATCATCCCGCCGCCGGTCATCGAGGCATTCCTGAAAGACATCGAGGATGGCAAGGTGCACGGCGTGCCGGAAATCGCCTTTGTATTGCAGCCGACGGAAAACCCCCAGTTGCGCCAGCGCTATGGCCTGGAGGAGAACGGTGGCGGTGTGCTGGTGACCAGCCTGTCCGGCCTGGAAAAGGAAAAAGGCTTGTTGCAGGTGGGTGACGTGGTCGTGTCGATCGACGGCCAGTTGCTGGGCAATGACAATACAGTGCGCTTCGTCACTGCTGACCGCATCGACAGCAACATTCTTATCGCTCGGCGCCAGGTCGGTGAAAAATTGCCGCTGACAGTGATCCGTGGCGGCAAGAAATTCGACATTGATTACCCGCTGACATACACGTTGAAAGATGCGCGCATCGTGCCAGGTCACCAGTCGAATCTGCTGCCTGAATACGAGGTGATCGGTGGGCTGGTGCTAGTGGAGATCAGCGATGACCTGATGCGCGGCTGGAAATTCATCCCGCCGGCCGTTGACCAGCAGCGCCTGGAATACCGCCGCACAGGCAGTGACACGGTTGATCGCCTGCTGATGGTGGTGAATGTATTGCCGGACGAAATCAACCGCGGCTATGAAAAGAGCCGTTTCGGTATCGTCGAGACCGTCAACGGCGTGAAGGTCTCGAACATCGCGCAAGTGCGTGAACAGCTGAACAAACCGGATGGCGATTACGTCGTGCTCGGCTTTGCGCCACACGATATCCAGGTGACGTTTTCGCGCAAGGCTCTGGCCGAGCGCATGCCGGTGATTGCCGAGCGCTACGGCATAAAGCCGCGCGAAGAGCTGGTGCCTGCCCCGGCCGGGCCTGCCAGCACACGCTGATGACCGCGCTGGCGCTGGTCATCGACCAGGGCGGCCACAGCTCGCGCGCGCTGGTGTTCGATGATGCCGGTGCCGTGGTGGCAGCAGCGAGTGCGCCTGTCAGCAGCACACAGCCTGCGCCGGCGCAGGTGGAGCAGTCTCCTGCTGAAATCCTTGCGTCGGTGCGCACAGTGCTGGCGCGCGTGGCAGAGCAACTCGGCGCGCGCGCCGTTGAGCTGCAGTCAGTTGCCCTCATCGTGCAGCGTTCCAGCCTGTTGGCATGGGACAGGACCAGCGGCGTACCGCTTTCGGCGGTACTCAGCTGGCAGGATACCCGCCATGCTGCCTGGCTGGAGCAGGTCGTCGCTGGCAGGTGTGAAGCGCTGCGCGAGATCACCGGCCTCTACCCGAATGCGCACTATGGTGCCAGCAAGATGCGCTGGCTGCTGGATCACATGCCGGCCCTGCAGCATTCCGCCAGTTCCGGCACGCTCTGTATGGCGCCCTTGGCGAGCTGGCTGCAACAGCAACTCACAGGTTCGCACGCGCCAGTAGTCGATGCGGTGATCGCTTCGCGCACGCTGCTGACGAAAGTTGGCGCAACCAGCTGGTCGCAAACACTGCTTGATACTTTTGCTATCCCTGCAGCCGTGTTGCCTGGCGTCATGCCCACGCTGGCGGATTACGGCACGCTCCGGTTTGGCGAGCATTCTGTGCCGCTGCGGTTGCTGGGGGGTGACCAGAGTTTCTTTGCCTTGTCGCACGGCAGCGTGTTTGCGGGTGACACCCTCTTCATCAACGCCGGCACCGGCGCGTTCGTGCAGCAGCTGATGTCGCCGGACCGTATGCCGCTACGGCTGCTGTGCGCGCCGCTAGTGATCGGTGAGCGGCCATCGGCGTCGGTGTTTGTGGCGGAAGGCACCGTCAATGCCGCCGCCACTGCGCTCGACTGGTGGCAGCAGCAGGCTGGCAGCGTGTTCACTGCCGGGGAATGGCAACAAGCGGCTGCGCTGGCCGACCGTGAACCGGCCAGCGTGCCGCTGTTCTGCAACCGTATCACCGCCACCGGTTCGCCCGACTGGTTGCCGGCAGGGGAACCGGCTTTCTCGTGTCCTGCGTCGATACCATTACAAGGTATTGCGGTGCTGGAGTCGGTCGTTTTCGCGCTACAGCGCAACAGTGACAGCCTTGTCGCCGTGCAGCCGGCCAATCGCATTGTGCTCAGTGGCGGCTTGTCGCAGCTGGCGCTGTTCTGCCAGCGGCTGGCCGATCTCTCCGGCCTGCCGGTCTGGCGCAGCGATGATGTGGAAGCTTGTGCCCGCGGGGCGGCGATGCAACTGCTGCCCGCTGCAGTGGGGCAGCAGCGTTACCATGAATTCACGCCCCGGCCATCAGCGGCGCTGCAGCAGCGCTACCGGCAGTGGGCGGCGATGATGGATCAGCTGTCAGCTGCGGGGTGATGCAGTGGCAGCGTGCGCGTATCGGCAATCGGCGTGCGTGCGTCCAGGTGACGCCGGACATGGCCAAGCAACTGTTCCGCTGTCGCGCGATAGGCTGTCAGTTTGCCGCCATAGAGACTGATGAGGCCGCGATCATCGAGGAACTGTGTGTCGCGGCTGCGCAGGAAAGCGCGTTCTGTTGATGCCGGTAACACACGCAGTCCGCTGAATTGCTCGTGGATGGCCAGGTCCGCTTGCGGGAAATGTTCGCGCACGGTAGCAAGCAAGTATTGCAGTTCAGCTGCAGTGGGTTGCGTGGCGGCGGGATCGCCCTGGTAGCGCGTTTCGGTGGTGCCGACCAGTGTCCTGCCGTGCCACGGCAACACGAACACGGCGCGATGGTCACTCGCTTCCAGGTAGAAACATTCGCGGCTGATCTGCTGCTGCAGTACAAGGTGGGTGCCCTGCACGAGCTCAATCGGCAGTGAAGTCCGACTGCCGCAGCGGCCGATCACGTCATTGACCCACGGCCCGCTGGCATTGACGAGTACACTGCAGTTTATGGTGCGGATGCCGCTGCTGTCGTGGATATCGACGCGCCAGCCGTCGCTGGAATGTGTAGCCGCCAGAAACTCTGCCGGGCAGGCTGTTTCACAGCCGAGCGACACAGCGCTGTCCTTGACGGCTTGTGTCAGCAGCCTGTCATCGGTCTGCGCATCCTGGTAGGCAAACACGGCGCGCAGCCTGTCGGTGCAGAGCCCGTGCAAGTGCTGCCATTCACTGCGCGGCACGATGCGGAAACGCCCGTGCGGATTGGCAAGCCCGGTGAACAGGCGGTACAGCGACAGCCCGGCGAAAATTTTCCACGGCGGGTAATTGGAATCCTCGTACAGCGGCAGGTAGAACCAGTTGCTATGCGCTAGTTCCGGTGCGTTGCGCAACAGCCGTTCGCGTTCCTGCAGGCATTCGCGCACCAGTTTCAGTTGCCCGGTCTGCAGGTAGCGCAGACCGCCGTGCAGCAGCTTGCTGGAGCGGCTGGAGGTGGCCCAACCCCAGTCGTGCTGCTCGACCAGCAGGCAGCGGTAACCGGCCGCCGCACAGGCCTGCGCGGCGCCGGCGCCGTGGATGCCGCCGCCGACGACCAGCACTTCATAATGGCTGTCAGTCATGGTGGTGGCCGTCCCGCTGTGCATGCTCATGGATCTGCAACATCTCGCCGATGGCAAACGTCTCGATAAAGCCCGCACCGCGCTGCAACAGTGTTTCTGCCAGTGCCAGGTCATCGATTTCATAGACGGCTACCTGGCAGTCGCGCATCAGCAGCGAGTCCGCTTTCGGGATGCGCTGGTGGTTGATGATGATGAGTTCCGCTTCCAGTTCATCGGCGATGCGCTGGCGGATGCCCCAGTCGCGCAATACCGGGCCGAGCCGGCGGAAACCCATGCGCTGTGCTTCGCGCAGCGCGTCGAGATCGAAACTGATCAGGATGGAGCGGTTGAGTACCGGTGCCAGCACTTCGCGGATGCGCGACAGGCACACGGCAGCGCCGTGGTCGCGCACAGCTTCCTCTTTCAGCTCGACCAGCACTTGCACGGCAGGATGCTGGCGCAGGATATCGACCAGTGCCGCAAGCGGCGCAATGCGCACATGGTCGAAGCGGTTGCCGAAGCGGCCAGGCTCGCCGGCGCCGAGTTCCTGCAGCGCGCGGAAGTGGAATTGGGTGAGCTTGCCGCGTTCACCGGAGATGCGTTTGAGGTCGTCATCGTGGTACAGGATCGGTACGCCGTCGGCGGACAACTGCACGTCGATCTCGACAAACAGGGCGCCGCATTCAATGGCCTTGCCGATCGCCAGCGGCGAGTTTTCCGGATAGTGGCGCTGGTAGCCGCGATGGGCGATAAGCCGGTCGGCCGGAATCCGGTGCTGGGCAGTCATGGATCCTCCGGAACTGCGTGCGATGGCTATCCAGTATACTGCCGCCTCCTGTCCGTTGCCGGAGCATGCCGTGAAAGTTGCCATCGTCCCCGTGACTGCCTACCAGCAGAACTGTTCGCTGATCCTCTGTGAGGAAACGCGCGCTGTAGCGGCGGTGGATCCCGGCGGCGACCTGGCGCGACTGGAAGCCCAGATCGAGAAGATGGGTGGCCAGCTGGCGTTGGTATTGCTGACCCACGGCCACATGGATCACTGTGCTGCCGCGCGCGAGTTTGCCGACAGCCACGGTGTGCCGCTGGTCGGGCCACACGAGGAAGACCGTTTCTGGCTGGAAAAACTCCCCGAGAGTTGCATGGCTGTCGGTTTCCCGCCGGCCGCGCCGTTCGAGCCCGATCGCTGGCTTAACGACGGCGACAGCGTGTCTTTCGGCAACATCAGCTTGCAGGTGCTGCACACGCCGGGCCACACGCCGGGGCATGTGGTGTTTTTTCACGCGGGGGAAAAACTCGCCTTCGTCGGCGATGTGCTGTTCCAGGGTTCAATCGGCCGCACGGATTTCCCGCGCGGCGATTTCGACACCCTCATCCGTTCGATACGCGAGAAACTGTTCCCGCTCGGCGACGAGGTGGCTTTCGTGCCGGGCCACGGCCCGCTCTCCACTTTTGGCGAGGAGCGGCAGACGAATCCGTTCGTCAGTGGCGTCTATCGCTGAGCGCAGGGCTCAGTGGTGGTGGCCGCCCGGGCCGTGTACATGGCCGTGCGCCACTTCTTCTTCCGAGGCGGGGCGCACCTCGACGATGGTGATGTCGAAGTTCAGGTGCTGGCCGGCGAGTGGGTGGTTTGCGTCGATGGTGACGATGTTGCCATCCACTGATTTCACTTCCACGCGCTGGATATAACCGGACTGGTCCTGGGCCTGGAAGGTCATGCCTGGCTCGACTTGCTCGACGCCCTGGAACATTTCCACCGGCACCTGCTGGATCAGCTCCTCGAGCACGAGGCCGTAGCCTTCTTCCGGGGCGACGCGCACATTGCGTTGTTCGCCGGCGCGCATGCCCAGCAGCGCATTTTCCAGGCCGGGGATGATGTTGCCGGCGCCTTGCAGGTAGGTCAGCGGGTCGGCATTGGCGGAGCTGTCGATGACGTTGCCGGCATCATCCGTCAGGGTGTAGTGCATGGAAACGACGCTGTGTTGTGCAATTTGCATGGTTCTCTTCTCTTCTTCGGGTGGGGAAACGGTTCAGTGGCCCAGCGCCGCGCGGTAGGCGGCGAGGGTGGCCTTCAGGCCGAGATGCAGGGCGTCGACGGTCAGGGCGTGGCCGATGGACACTTCCGCCAGCGCCGGCAGGGCTTGCACCAGCGCGGGCAGGTTGTGCAGGTTCAGGTCGTGGCCGGCATTCACACCGAGGCCGAGCGCGTCGGCATGGGCGCAGGCGGCCGCGTGTTGTTCCAGCGAGCGGGCAATGGCCGCGCTGTCGCCATGGGCAAACACCTCGGCATAGGGGCCGGTGTAGAGTTCGATACGGTCGGCGCCAATGGCCTTGGCCAGGCTGATCTGGGCACAATCGGGATCCATGAACAGGCTGACACGGCAGCCCCAGGCCTGCAGCTGTGCGATAACGGGGCGCAGGCGCTCACCATCGCGGGCCAGGTCGAAACCGTGGTCCGAGGTCAGCTGGCTGTCGGTGTCGGGCACCAGCGTGCACTGCTGCGGGCGTGATTGTTCCACCAGTGCCATGAAGCCGGGATAGCTGTCGCGGGCCCCGGCAAACGGGTTGCCTTCGATGTTGAATTCGATAGCGGGGTATTGCTGCAACAGGCTTTTCAGCGCCGGGATGTCGCTCGCGCGGATGTGGCGCTGGTCCGGGCGCGGGTGCACCGTGATGCCGTCCGCACCCCAGGCGATACATTGCCTTGCATGGTCGAGCAGGTCGGGAAAGTTGCCCGTGCGCGAATTGCGCAGCAGGGCAATCTTGTTGATGTTGACGCTCAGCGCTACCACGGTACAGGCCTGCGGGTTACGGCAGGCGCCTGGCGCTGATGATCAGCACATCGTCCACCGGCACATCGCCGTGCATGCCGCGCCGTGTGGTGGGAAGCCTTGCGATCTTGTCCACAACTTCCATACCGGCGACCACTTTGCCGAACACCGTGTAGCCGGGCTTGCCGGCTGCACTGTCGAGGTAGGCATTGTCGACCAGGTTGACGAAGAACTGTGCTGTGGCGCTGTCAGGATGCTGGCGGCGTGCCATCGCCACGGTGCCGCGCAGGTTTTTCAGTCCGTTGGCTGACTCGTTAACCACCGGTGCCCGGGTCGGCTTTTCCAGCATGCCGGGCTGCATGCCGCCGCCCTGGATCATGAAATCGGGAATCACGCGATGGAACAGGGTGTTGTTGTAGAAACCCTCGTCGACGTATTGCAGGAAGTTAGCCACCGTGGCTGGCGCGGCTTTTGCGTCCAGCGCCAGCGTGATGTCGCCGGCTGAGGTCTGCAGCAGCACTTTAACGATTGGTGTTTGCGTTGCCGCTGGCGCAGCAGTGGCGGGCGTCGTTGCCGGATCGGCGGCCAACGCGGTGATGGCGAACAGTGACAGCAGCAGGGTGCAGATCATCTTCATGGTGTCGTCTCCTCAAGCCCAGCCGTCGTAACGGCGTTTCTTGCCCAGTCTGGGGATCAGTGCAGCGACAATCGCGCTGAGTGCGACGAGCAGGCCGCCGTACAGGAACCAGGTCTGGTCGTTGCGGTCTTTCAGGCGCTCGTTGTCGGTCTGCAGCACTTCTTTCTCGCCGATCAGCAACTGGTTCTGCTTGACCAGTTCCGCATTGCGCTGGTGGGTGTCGATCTGCGATGACGATATCTGCTTGATCGCGACCAGCTCCTCTTCCAGTTGTGCTTTTTCCGCCTGTAGCTGCGCGATCTGCGCATTGGCCTGTTCCAGTTGCACACTGACCGGCGGCTCACTGCTCAGGTATTGCGTTCGCACCCAGCCCTCGAGATTCTCGCTGGTGCGGATGCGGGCATAGCCGGCCTTGTCATTGTTCTCGAGCACGGTGATGGCAGTGCCGCTTTCGAGGCCGTTATGCAACAGCTTGCCTTTCTCGCCGGCTTCGCTGCGCACAGGGGCGTAGAGCTTGTCGGTGATGTACTGGCTTGGTTGCGCCAGGGCTGTGCTGGCGGCCAGCGCCAGCGGGATCAACAGCAGTTTTTTCATGGCAGGACTTTCTTGAAAGGCTTGACGGTGACGGACTGGTAGACGCCGGCCGCGACATAAGGATCGGTGTTGGCCCAGGCTTCGGCTTCGGCCAGCGAGGCGAATTCGGCGACGATGAGGCTGCCGCTGAAGCCGGCACTGCCGGGGTCTTCGCTGTCGATGGCCGGGAAAGGACCGGCGAGCAACAGGCGACCGCTGTTTTTCAGTGCCTGCAGGCGTTCAAGGTGGGCCGGGCGCGCGGCCAGGCGCTGGTCGAGGCTGCCGGGCACATCCGTGCCCGTGATGGCGTAGAACATGTCAGCTTTCCTTTTCAGCTTCCTTCATGTGCGGCGCAACCATGAAGGCGGTAATGACGGTGATCAGCAGGGTGAAGCCGATGGCACTCCACAGCTTGTAATCGACCCAGAAGGCCTCGCTGAAACCGTAGGCGACAACCAGGTTCAGCAGGCCGACTGCAAAGAAATATATCGCCCAGACATACAGCAGGCGGTCGCAGATGTTATCCGGCAACGAGAACTGCTGCCCGATGAGCCGCTTCACAAGATTGCTTTCGGTGAACCAGTGGCTGCCGAGCAGCACGAGGCACAGCACCCAGTTGAACACGGTGGGTTTCCACTGGATGAACAGCTGGTTGCGCAGTAACAGCGTGGCGCTGCCGAAGATGAGCACCGAGGCGAGCAGCCACAGCAGGCGCTTCTCGACTTCCCGCTTCCACAACCAGACCAGCAGTACCTGCAGGCAGGTGGCAACCATCAGCGCGGCGGTGGCGCTGTAGATGCCGTCGAATGTGTAATGGAAACCGGCGAGGTCGAGCGACTGGCCTTTCAGGCGGAACACCAGCACGAAAATGACGAGCGGCAACAGTTCCAGCAATTGCATCATGGGGCGGGGCACGGGGGGCTTTGCGGGTTCGACATTCTACCCGAGTCTGCCGATAATCGCTGCCCTCACGCCAGGAGACCCGCATGAGCCAGTTCTTCCAGATCCACCCGGACAACCCCCAGCCGCGCCTGGTGAAACGGGCGGCGGAGATGATCCGCGACGGCGCGGTGGTGGTCTACCCGACGGACTCGGCCTACGCCCTCGGCTGCCACCTGGGTGACCGCAAGGCGCTGGACCGGATCATGGCCCTGCGTGCGGTCGACAAGCACCACAACTTCACGCTGATGTGCCGCGACCTCTCCGAGCTAGGCACCTATGCCAAGGTCGAGAACAGCACCTTTCGCCTGCTGAAGGCCAACACGCCCGGTGCGTACACCTTCATCCTGCCCGGCACCAGCGAGGTGCCGAAGCGCTTGCTGCACGAGAAGCGCCGCAGTATCGGCCTGCGCATCCCCGACAACCGCATCGCCCTGGCCATCCTCGAGGAACTTGGCGAACCGCTGCTGACCAGCACGCTGATCCTGGCTGGCGACAGTGAACCGCTGAATGACCCGTATGACATCCGCGACCGGCTTGAGCACCACGTCGATCTCGTCATTGATGGCGGTTATTGCGGGCTGGAGCCGACCACGGTAGTGGATTTGCGCGACGGCACGCCCGTCATCCTGCGCGAAGGGGCGGGGAGCGTCGCTGCGCTCGGCCTGTAGGCTATCCCTGCAAGCCAGGCAAGAAAAAGCCCGCGCGAAGCGGGCTTTTTCTTTTCCGGTGGGGATGGTCAGGCCTTGATCGCGGCCAGCACTTCCTTCGCGGCGACCGGGATCTGCGTACCCGGGCCGAACACGCATTTGACGCCGGCCTTGAACAGGTAGTCGTAATCCTGTTTCGGGATCACGCCACCGGCGACGACGATGATGTCGTCCGCGCCGAGTTTTTTCAGCTCGGCAATCAGTTCCGGGATCAGCGTCTTGTGGCCGGCAGCCTGCGAGGAGCAGCCGACGATATGCACGTCGTTTTCCACCGCCTGTTTGGCGACTTCCGCCGGCGTGGAGAACATCGGTGACAGGTCGATGTCGAAGCCGAGGTCCGCGAACGCGGTGGCGATCACTTTCGCGCCGCGGTCGTGGCCGTCCTGGCCCATCTTGCACACCAGCATGCGCGGGCGGCGGCCGTTTTTCTCGGCAAACGCATTCACATCGGCAACAATGTTCTGCCACGCTTCGTCAGTCTGGTAAGCGCCGCCGTACACGCCGGAAATGGTGCGTGCCTGGGCGTTGTAGCGGCCGAATTCGGCTTCCAGTGCAGAGGAGATCTCGCCGACGGTGGCGCGGGCGCGGGTGGCCTGGATAGACAGGTCAAGCAGGTTGCCATTGCCGGTTTTCGCTGCTTCAGTCAGCTGCGCGAGGATCGCTTGTACCTTCGCGTTGTCGCGCTTGGCCTTGATCTCGCCGAGGCGACGGATCTGGGCTTCGCGCACGGCAACGTTGTCGATCTCGAGGATGTCGACGTCGTCTTCTTTTGCCAACTTGTACTTGTTGACACCGACGATGACGTCTTCGCCACGGTCAATGCGTGCCTGTTTGCGGGCAGCTGATTCCTCGATGCGCATTTTCGGCAGGCCGGTGTCGATGGCCTTGGCCATGCCGCCCTTGCTTTCGATTTCCTCGATCAGGGCCCAGGCCTTGTCGGCGATCTGCTGGGTCAGTGTTTCCATCAGGTAGGAGCCGCCCCACGGGTCGACGACATTACAGATGCCGGTCTCTTCCTGGATGATCAGCTGCGTGTTGCGCGCGATGCGGGCCGAGAATTCGGTCGGCAGCGCGATCGCTTCGTCGAACGCATTGGTGTGCAGTGACTGCGTGCCGCCGAACACGGCCGCCATCGCCTCGATGGTGGTCCGCACGATGTTGTTGTACGGGTCCTGTTCGGTGAGCGACCAGCCTGAAGTCTGGCAGTGGGTGCGCAGCATTTTCGAGCGCGCGTCTTTCGGGTTGAACTCGCTGACGATGCGCGACCACAGCAAGCGCGCGGCGCGCAGCTTGGCGATCTCCATGTAGAAGTTCATGCCGATGCCGAAGAAGAACGACAGGCGGCCGGCAAAGTCGTCGATGTCGAGGCCGGCAGCGAGCGCGGTGCGGATGTATTCCTTGCCGTCGGCCAGCGTGTAGGCGAGTTCCAGTGCCGCATCGGCACCGGCTTCCTGGATGTGGTAGCCGGAGATCGAGATGGTGTTGAACTTCGGCAGGTTCTTCGAGCAGTAGGCGATGATGTCGCCGATGATCTTCATGCTCGGAGCCGGCGGGTAGATGTAGGTGTTGCGCACCATGAATTCTTTCAGGATGTCGTTCTGGAT
>CALMIC010000167.1 GCA_937864065.1 uncultured Cellvibrionales bacterium
CCGACCAGCATGCCGTAGCCGCCGGCGCCGTGCACTTCCTTCACCACCAGTTCCGCGAGATTTTCATCGACGTAGGCAAGGTCATCCGGATTGCGCAGGCACCAGGTTGGCACATTGTGCAGCACCGGTTCCTCGCCGAGATAGAACCGCACCATGTCGGGTACATACGGATACATCGACTTGTCATCGGCAACGCCGGTGCCGATGGCATTCGACAACACGACATTGCCGGCGCGATACACCGACAGCAATCCCGGCACGCCCAGCATCGAATCCGATCGAAAAGCGAGCGGGTCGAGAAAGGCATCGTCGATGCGGCGGTAGATCACGTCCACCTGTCTCGGCCCGGTGGTGGTACGCATGAACAGTTTTTCGTTCTTGATGAACAGGTCCTGGCCCTCGACCAGTGCCACACCCATTTCCCGCGCGAGGAAAGCATGTTCGAAGTAGGCGCTGTTGTAACGGCCGGGTGTCAGCACCACTACGGTCGGATTGTCGACCGGCGTTGCCTCGCGCAACGTCCTGAGCAGCAGGTTGGGATAATGTTCTACCGGTGCAATGCGGTGTTCGGCAAACAGTGCGGGAAACAACCGCATCATCATCTTGCGGTTTTCCAGCATGTAGGACACGCCGGACGGCACACGCAGGTTGTCTTCCAGTACGTAGTAGTTGCCGTCGTTGTGGCGGATCAGGTCAATGCCGGCAATATGGGCGTACAGGTCACGGAACAGGCTGATGCCCTGCATGGCGAGCTGGTACTGTGCATTGCACAACACATTGTCCGCCGGCACGATGCCGGCCTTGATGATGGCCTGCTCGCTGTAGATGTCTTTCAGGAAGGCATTGAGTGCTGCCACGCGCTGGCGCAGGCCGCGCTCGAGCAGCTGCCATTCTGTTGCGGGGATGATGCGCGGCACGAAATCGAACGGGATCAGCCGCTCGGCGCCTTCTTCTTCGCCGTAAACGGCAAAGGTGATCCCCACACGCTGGAACAACAGTTCCGCTTCGCTGCGCTTGCTGCGCAATTCCTGTTCGGCGGTGTGTGCCAGCCAGTCATGGTAGGAGCGGTAAGCCGGTCGTGGCTCGCCGCTGGCGAACAGCATCTCGTCAAAGATGCCTGTTGGGGGTGGCAGTGCTGTGCTCATGCCTGCGTCCTGGTTTGTACAACAGGTATGCAGCAAGTGCCGTGCCAGTTATGGCACAGGGAAAACGCGGCAATAGCAGCGATTCCGGGTGTTTGGCTGGGAGTGCCGCTCGCTTGTGGTGCAAGGGCATGGCCGATGATGGTGCAGGTGCGCCGTTACGGTGCCAGCGCGTCCAGCCCGGCCCTGGCTAGCATCTGTGTGAGTGCAATCAGTGGCAGGCCGACAAGTGCAGTGGGGTCATCGCTCTGTACGGCGTCGAGGATGGCGATGCCGAGTGATTCGCTCTTGAAACTGCCGGCGCAGTCGAACGGGCGGTCGCGTTCGAGGTAGGCGGCGATCTGGGCATCCGTCAGCGGGCGATAGCGCACGGAGGTGTCAATGACCTGCTGCTGCAGCAGCCCACTGCGCGTATCAAGCAGGGCTAACGCACTGTGGAAGATGACTGTCTGGCCGCGCAGTTGCTGCAGCTGGCGCAAGGCCGCATCGTAATGACCCGGTTTGCCAAGGATCATCTCGCCGAAAGCCACAGTCTGGTCGCAGCCGATGACCAGGGCCCCGGGTTCACAGCGGTTGGCCACCGCTTGCGCTTTCGCTGCCGCGAGACGCAAGGCCAGTGCAGTGGCGTCTTCACCAGGCAGTAGTGATTCGTCGATGTCTGGTGCTTCGCAGCGGAAAGCGAGCCCCAGCGTCTGCAGCTGCGCAGCGCGATAGCGGGAAGAGGAGGCGAGTACCAGAGGCGGTGTCACGGCTTGTTCCCGTCACCCGGCGGCAGCCGTTGTTCCAGGGATTCGATGCGTTTCTCGATTTGCTGCAAGTGGTGCAGGATGCGCTGTTCGCCAACGAGCACCTGGGCTTCTTTCTCGAGCACTTCTTCTTCCTTCCTGACGATCTTGCGTTCTTCCTTGGCGATGAAAAACGCCGAGAAGCTGGCAGTGATCAGCGAGAACAGGCCCATGCCGATCAGCATCACCAGGCCGGCGAGAATGCGCCCGGCGTTGGTTTCCGGTACGACGTCGCCGTAGCCTACGGTGGTGACAGTCACCCATGCCCACCAAAGGCCATCGGACAGGTTTTGGAATGACGGCTCTATTGCGGTCATCATCACGCCGGCAAACACGGTAAATAACCAGACGGCCATGATGGTCAGCCCGAGGTTGTTGCGTGACAGTACTGCGCGGATCGTCTGCGACAGGTTCGCCAGTTTCATGATTACCAAGAAGAACCGCAGCGTACGCAGGATGCCGAATTCCTGCTCGTTCCAGAGTACCGGCATGGCCGCCATGATCAGGACCGCGTTGAACCAGTTGTAGCGCAGGTAGTGCCAGCGGTTTCGCACCAGGCACAGCATGGTCACCATTTCCGTGACGAAAAACAGCCATAACAGCCAGTCAAACACAACGTGGAACTCATGGCCCATCAGGGCCTGGCCGCGCTTGTTGTCATACCAGGCCAGCAGGGCGAACAGGGCGACGGGGAACAGGGCGATCTCGAAACGGCGCGACCAGTGGCGGGCAATGGCTGACTCATGTTCGGCTACGCCGCCCATGCCGATCAGGTTGAAAAAGCGGTTTTTCTTGATTTGCATGTTAGTGCTTCAGGCCAGGTGCGCCGGCAAGTCGCGGGTGAAGCGTTTCTTGCGCCGGTAGGGGAAAATGTCTTCCACATTGCCTTCGAGGATGCGCTGCTGCATGGTGCGCCAGAAATCCACCTGGTAGAGGTCGCTGTGGTATTTCTCGAAGGCTCGTTTTGCTTTCGGATTGCCGGTGAAGAACAGGCGGAATTCTTCCGGGAACACGTCGAACGGACCGACGCTGTACCACGGTGCCGATGACATCGCCTGCTCTTCGGTTTGCGGCTCGGGGATCTCGCGGAACACGCATTCAGTGAGGAAACAGATCTCGTCGTAGTCGTAGAACACCACGCGGCCATGGCGCGTCACGCCGAAATTCTTCAGTAGCATGTCACCGGGGAAGATATTGGCCGCGGCAATCTGCTTGATCGCGTTGCCGTACTCGTCCATCGCTTCCTCGATCTGTTCGTCCGTGGCGGTCTGCAGGTACAGGTTCAGCGGCACCATCTTCCTTTCGGTGTACAGGTGGCGGATGACCAGCTCGTCGCCGTCGATGACCAGTTGGGAAGGCACCACTTTCTGCAGCTCTTCCAGCAGTTCCGGCGAGAAACGGGCTAGCGGGAAACGGAAGTGGCTGTATTCCTGGGTATCCGCCATGCGGCCGACGCGGTCATGGCGCGACACCAGCCGGTATTTCTCGCGCACCTGTTCCCGTGTCATGTCCTTGGGCGGGTCAAAGCGGTCCTTGATGATCTTGAACACGATCTCGTACGAGGGCAGGGTGAACACGCTCATCACCATGCCCTTGATGCCGGGTGCGATAATGAACTGGTCTTCCGAGCGCTGCATGTGTTGCAGGAAGCTGCGGTAGAATTCGGTCTTGCCGTGCTTGTTCTGGCCGATCGCGTTGTACAGCTCGGCCACTTCCTTGTGCGGCATCAGCTGCCGCAGGAAATGGACGATCTGGCCCGGCACCGGCGTATCGACCATGAAGTAGGAGCGGGTGAACGAGAAAATGAT
>CALMIC010000168.1 GCA_937864065.1 uncultured Cellvibrionales bacterium
GTCTATATTGCCAGGGTGACGCCTTACCACGTCCACCAATGCCTCGATCGCTTCCAGGTTGCCCTGATGATCGCGCGACAGCCAGGCCCCCGGTGTGATCCGCAAGCCGAATTTTGGCGCCAGGTCTGCTGTCAGGTCGGCGCCGTGGCGCACAGAGAAAGTGCGGATGTGCCCTGTGCACTGGCTGACCAGTGCCAGCCGTTGCTCCAGCAAGGTCCTGTTGATTGACGGGTCCCGCCCCGGATGCTGGTCGCCGGGGTAAGGGCTGAAGTTGAGGCCATAAAGCGCGTCCGGCTTGCAGGGGGGGCTGTCTGCGTTTGCTGCCAGTGAAAAGAGGCACAGGAACAGAACCAGTCCCAAACCCAGGCATGAAAAAAAGACAGGCCAGTGCCGGCTAGGCAGGCTACAAGAGGAGGTGCGGGCTTGTTGCATCTGTTGTCTGGATTCCTGATCTATTAATTCTTGCATTAATGATATCTTGTGATATGTTTTGTACACAAATCATTTCTGCAGGTTGATTATCATGACTGGACCTGATTATGACATCCGCCTTATGCGCGCCATCCGGCGGGTCATCCGTGCCGTGGACTTGCACTCCAAATCCCTGAAGCAGCGAGCAGACTTCACCACTCCCCAGCTTGTGTGCCTCACGGCTCTGGCCCAGAAAGGGCCGCTGACACTGAAGGCGCTGAGTGAATCGATTGACCTCAGCCCGAGCACGGTATTGGGTATCGTCGATCGTCTCCATGCCAAAGGGCTGGTTGAGCGGCGTCGTGGTGACCGCGACCGTCGGCAGGTGATGCTGTCCATCACCGATGCCGGGCAGGGTGCCTTGCTATCGGCGCCTTATCCCCTGCAGCACACGTTGCTGGAAGGCTTCCACGGCCTTTCGGAACTGGAGCAATCGACCCTGACACTGGCCATGGAGCGCGTGGTCGAGCTGCTGGGTGCCCGCAATCTCGATGCCGCTGCGATCCTGGACGTAGCGCCGCTGCCGGAAACCCGCCAGCCTGCATCCGAGGAGCCGCTGGCTGGCACGGACACGCCAGACGATTTGCGGGTGGTGCAGCTGCACGCTGCAGGGTTCGACCAGCCAGGCGGTGAAACGGCATGACGGGCCCGGTTGCGATGGTGTTGCGCAAGCCGCAGCCGGCCGATGGCCCGGCTATCTACAGCCTGGTCTGCCAGTGCCCGCCACTCGATGCGAACTCCCGCTACGCCTACCTGCTGCTGGCTGACCATTGGGCCGATACCTGTGTGCTGGCGGAAGACGATAGCGGAACCGTGAAGGGCTTTATTGCGGCCTACACGCCGCCGCAACGGCTGGACACCCTGTTTGTCTGGCAAGTGGCTGTCGCTGCGGCCGTGCGCGGACAGGGACTGGCACAACAGATGTTGGATGCCATCCTGCAACGCCCTGTTTGTGCATTTGTGCGCCATGTCGAGGCCACGGTGACGCCCGACAACACGGCTTCTGCGCGGCTGTTCCAGGGGTTTGCCCGTCGTCGTGCCGCGCCAGTCCACACGGGTTCAGGGTATCCGGCCAGCTGTTTCGGTGACTCGGGCCATGCCGAAGAACTGCTGTGGCGCATCGGCCCATTCAGTCGCCAGTCCGTGCAGGAGAATCCTGCCGCCGCGTAAACCATTGGAATCACAACAACACACTGATCAGGAGGCGATCATGATGCAAACCGGAACAGACTTGTCACTGGCCACATTTGACCGGCTGGAATCATCCGTCCGCTCCTATGTGCGCAGTTTTCCCACGGTGTTTGCCGAGGCACAGGGCAGCTGGCTGACTGATGAGGAAGGCAGGCGCTACCTGGATTTCTTTGCCGGTGCCGGTTCATTGAATTACGGCCATAACCCGGAGCCGTTGAAAGAAGCCTTGCTGGCCTATATCGGCACCAACGGTATCGTGCATGGGCTCGACATGGCCACGGAAGCCAAGCGGCAATTCATCGAGACGTTCGAGGCGGTGATCCTGCAGCCACGCCAGCTTGAATACAAAATGCAATTCACTGGTCCGACCGGCACCAATGCCGTGGAAGCCGCGCTGAAAATTGCCCGACAGAAAACAGGGCGCACCAATGTCATCTGTTTCACCAATGCCTTTCATGGTGTGACTGCCGGTGCAGTAGCGGCGACGGGCAACAGCAAGTTCCGCCAGGCTACAGGCATGCCGTTGGGCAACACCACGTTCATGCCGTATTGCGGTTATTTCGGCAAGGATGTCGATACGCTGGCACAACTGGAGCAAATGCTCGACGATCGCTCAAGCGGGATCGACAAGCCCGCTGCCGTGTTGCTGGAGACCGTGCAGGGCGAGGGCGGTGTCAACGCGGCGACTGTGCGCTGGTTGCGTCGCTTGCGGGAAATCTGCCGTGAGCGAGACATCCTGATGATCGTTGACGATATCCAGGTCGGTTGCGGTCGCACCGGGCAGTTCTTCAGTTTCGAGCTTGCCTGTATTGAACCGGATATCGTGACCTTGTCCAAATCCCTGTCCGGTTACGGGCTGCCCATGTCGCTCGTGTTGTTGAAGCCGGATGTCGATATCTGGGAGCCGGCAGCGCACAACGGCACTTTCCGCGGTAACAACCTGGCGTTTGTCACTGCCACCCAGGCATTGCTGAGTTACTGGCAGGATCCGGATTTTTCGCGGTCTGTATTCAGTCGCGGTACCGAGATACATGACAGGTTGCAGGGCTGGAACGAGAAATACCCGCAGGTGAAGGCCGTGCGTTCGCGCGGCATGATCGCCGGGCTGGTGACAGCCGGGGCCGCTAGCGCCAATGCGATCAGTGAAGCCTGTTTCCGTGCAGGCCTCATTATCGAGACATGTGGCCCGGCGGGCGAGGTCATCAAGTTGTTGCCGCCGCTCACGATTACGAGTGAAGAGCTGGATGAAGGGTTGTCCATCATTGAACAGGCACTTGTAAACACCGCTGGCCGCGCCAGGAAAGCCAGCCATTAAGTAACGTGCGGTGACGCTTTGTTGCTGCCGGCCAGTTATGCGTGCCAGAAGTTTGCTTTCAGTGGTAGCACACAAGGATGTGTGTTTTTTTTGATCAGCATAAGACAGGGGTAAGACAATATGATTGTGGTGAGCCGTAACGACAAGCTGGAAGGGCCGGATACGGTCACCAGTGAAAACTGGCGCAGCATCCGTCTGCTCAAGCGTTCAGATAATATGGGTTTCTCTTTCAATGAGACTACGATTTTTGCCGGCACCGAGACGCGCCTGTGGTACAAGAATCATCTGGAAGCCGTGTACTGCCTGGCGGGTGAAGGTGAAGTAGAATTACTGGATGATGGTCGCGTGTTTCCAGTCATGCCAGGCACCTTGTATGCACTGGACAGGCATGACAGGCATGTATTACGCGCCTTCACTGAATTGACGTTGGTGTGCGTGTTCAATCCACCGCTGCGTGGCGATGAAGTGCATGATGCTGATGGGTCTTATGCCTTGCTGGGCTGATAACGGAACAGGCGCCATAGCAGCAACACGCATACCATGGCGATACTCGCGATCAGCGCGATCCAGAATCCGGCCGCGCCCAGCATCGGCACGATGTGGTCGGTAAAGGTCAGCAGGTAACCCAGCGGCATGCCGATACCCCAGAACGACAGCAGGATCACCAGCATCGGCACGCGGGTGTCGCGGTATCCGCGCAATGCGCTGATCGCTGTAACCTGCAGCACATCGGCCAGCTGGAACACCGCCGCGAGCTGCAACAACTGCACGGCGACCTGTTGCACGGCAGCATCGCCGGTGTAGAGCGCGGCAATCGATTCCCGCCCGAACAGCAGCAATGGCACATTCACTGCAGCAATGCACAGCGCCAGCAGCAGCGTGCTGTGTGCCAGTTGCTGCGCGCGTTGCGGTTCGCCGGCGCCGATCAGGAAACTCACGCGCAGGGTCAGCGCCATGCCGAGACTGAGTGGCACCATGAACAGCAGCGACACGGCATTGAGCACCAGCTGGTGCCCGGCAACCACCACCGGGCCGAGCGGGGCGAGGAACAGCGCGATGACGGTGAACATGCTCACTTCGAAAAACATTGTCAGGCCGATCGGGATGCCGAGCCGCAGCAGGGCGCGGATCTCGTGCCAGTGCGGCGCGGCCCGGCTGGCCAGCAGGGCATAGCGGCTGAAATCGCGGCTGTGCCGCAAGTAGGCGAGCAGTGCCAGGCAGGCGATCCAGTTGGCGCCGCTGGTGGCCCAGCCGCAGCCGACGCCACCCATGGCGGGCACACCGAGCTTGCCGTAAATGAACACGTAATTGAGCGGCAGGTTGATGGCATTCGACAGCAGCGACACGCCCATCATCACGCGCGTGTGGCCCATGCCGTCGGTCAGGCCGCGCAGCGTGACGATCAGCATCATGGCCGGCACACCCCAGACGAAGCCGTCGAGATACCCCTGCGTGATCGCTGCCGTGGCCGGGTCGAGCGCCAGCCACTCGAGTACGGGCGCCACGTTCAGCAGCAGGGCAATCATCAGCACACTGCATGCGGCAGCGATGTAGAGGCCCTGCCAGAGGGTCGGCGTCACGCGGCCGAACTGCTGCGCGCCGCGATGGCCGGAAATGACCGGCTGCAGCGCGCTGAGGATACCGAGGAAGAACAGGAAGGCCGGCATCCAGAAACTGTTGGCGATGGCCACGCCGGCCAGGTCAATCGCACCGTAGTGCCCGGCCATCATCGTGTCGATCACGCCGTTGCCCATCTGCGACAACTGCGTGACGAGGATCGGCCCGCCGAGCGCAGTCAGCGTTTTCCATTCGGCAAGCGTGTGGCGGGAGAGCGGGGCGGCCAAGGTGATGTCCGTGCAGGGAGGGGCAGGGCCGCTATCGTAGCGCCTGCGCCTGTACAATGACGCCGGTATTTGTACCGGATTGCCCCATGCCGAGCGATTGTTCCGTCATTGTCGTGCAGCGCCAGACCCTCGACTGGGCGGCGATGGATGCCGACAGCTTCCGGCCGCTGTCGCAGGCGTTCTGCCGCCTGTGGGGCAAGCCGGACGATTACGTCTTCCGCCTGATGCAGTTGTGGGACAGCACCTTCTCCCTCGGCTATTTCGCGACACGGGCGCGACTGAAGGCGATTTCCACCTGCAACCTCTCGTCGCTGCCGGGCGTGAGTTTTGTGCCCTACGACGGTTATCGCCACATCCCCGAACGGCGCGGCTTCTACCTGTTCATGGATGACGATGACTGGGCCGGCCCGGAACTCGGGCCGCTGCTCGCTGCACAGTCACCGGAACAGAACCCGGCACTGTTGTGGCGCGCCACCAACATCGGCAGCCCGCAACAGGCGTACCCGGTGTTCGTCTGGGGCCTGAATGGCCGCTGCATGACGAACAACTACGCCGTGAGCAGCGTGTGGCTCGATCACCTGCAGCGGCTCGATGCGGTGGTGCAGCACGCGTCTGCCGCGCAGACACTGGCGGCGATGGACGGTATCGTCCAGCTCGACATCGCTGTCACCGCAAGCAACAAAAGCCCGTGTTCCAGCGTGTCGCTCGACCGCGGCCTGCAGGGCGATTTCAGCCCGGCGACACTCGCCGCGCTGGTGGATGACTATCTCGCCCGCATGGCCACGCTGCTGCCGGAACACATGTGGATGGCGCCGTGGGTCAAGCCGCTGGTCGATGAATCGGTGGAGCTGTTTCGTGCGGTGAGCGCCAGCCGCATACACTGAGGAGCGTTCATGCCAGCATTTCCCACTACACCGCACGAGGTCACTGCGGCCTGGCTGCAGGATTGCCTGCAGCAACCGCTGGCGGGTTTCTCGCTGCGCCCGGTCGGTGAGCCGGGCCAGACCTCGGAGGCCGTCATTGCCGATGTCGTGTATGCCGATACGGCGGCAGTCACACCTTCCGCGTTCCTGCTGAAGTTCTCGCATCCCTCGCTCGCCGTGCGCCAGCGCATGTCGGCCGTTTCCTGTTACGAACGCGAGGTGAATTTCTATCGCGATTACGGCCATCGCGCCGGGATTGCCGTGCCGCGCTGTTTCGCCGCCGATTACGATCCCGCCACCTTCAGCAGCGTTTTATTGCTCGAGTACATCGAGGGCGCGCATACCGGCAACCGCTTTGATTTTACGCTGGACGAGATGCAGCAGGCGGTCGACAGCCTGGCGGCCTTCCACGCCACCTGGTGGCAGCGCGACAGCGAACTCACCGGCCTGTTCGATGACCACAGCCGGCAGACACTGGCCACGCGCCGCTGGCTGGTCGGTGAGGCCATCGCTGCGGCGCGCGAGCGTTTCACGCGGGAGATGGGCGAGGACGGCATCGCGGCACTGGCCTGGTGGATGGAGCATGGCGAGGCGCTCGCCACAGCGGCGCGCCAGCGGCCGCGCACGATGGTCCACGGCGATTGCCACCTGCAGCAGATGCTGTTCCCGACCAACGGGGCAGGACGGTTTGCCGTGATCGACTGGCAAACCGTGGCGATCGGCTGCGGCGCCAATGACCTGGCGCGCCTCATTGTCACGGCCATGTCGCCGGCGCAGCGGCATGAGCAGGAGGCACAGTTGCTGGCGCGTTACCACGAGCAGCTGCGGCAGCACGGCGTGCAGGACTATACGCAGACAGATTTGCGCCGCGATTACGGTGTCGGCCTGTTGCAGAGCCTCACCACGAATTCCGTGGCGCTGATCGGGCTGGACCTGGACAAGGTCGCCGCTGCCCTGGGCAATGCCGACAGCTGCCCTTGGTACGAGCGGGTGTTCCACTGGCCCGCGCAGGCCGTGCGCGAGTACGGCGTGCTCTGAGCTGGTGGCTTACTTCACTCGCATGCCCGGCTGCGCGCCACTGTCGGGCGCCAGCAGGAAGATGTCGCTGCCACCGGGGCCCGCGGCAATCACCATGCCTTCCGACATGCCGAACTTCATCTTGCGCGGTGCGAGGTTAGCCACCATCACGGTCAGCCGGCCCACCAGCTGTTCCGGTGCGTAAGCCGACTTGATGCCAGCGAAGACATTGCGCTGTTCGAAGCCGAGATCCAGCGTCAGTTGCAGCAGCTTGTCAGCCCCCTCGACGTGTTGTGCCGCGACAATCTTCGCCACGCGCAAGTCGATTTTCGCGAAGTCGTCGAATTCGATGACCGGGGCCAGCGCGTTGTCGTCCGCTGCCGGCGCCGGGGCTTTTTTCTTGTCGGCTTTGGCGGGTTTTTCCGCCACCGGCTCGGCCGGCTTTTCCTCGGCCAGCATCGCTTCCACCTGTTTCATCTCCACGCGCTGCATCATCGGCGTGAAGGTGTCGATGCGGTGGGCGAGCAGCGGCTGGATCACGTCGTCCCAAGTCAGCGAATCGTTGAGGAAGGCCGCCGATTTCTGTGCCGTGGCCGGCAGCACCGGCTGCAGGTAGATCATCAGCGCGCGGAACAGGTTGAGGCCCTGTGAGCAGATGTCGATCACCGCCTGTTGCTGGCCTTCCTGTTTTGCCAGTGCCCACGGTGCCTTGTCGTTGATGTACTGGTTGGCCTCGTCGGCGAGCGCCATGATCTCGCGCATCGCGTGGCCGTACTGGCGCGCCTCGTACAGCGCGGCGATCTGCGGGCCGGCCGCGACGGTGCGCTGCCACAGATCCGGGTGATCCAGCGTTTCCGACAGCAGCCCGCCGGCCTTGCTGATGAAACCGGCACAGCGGCTGGCGATGTTGACGAGCTTGCCGACGAGATCCGAGTTCACGCGCTGCACGAAATCGGTGAGGTTCAGGTCGATGTCATCGACGCCGTCGCCGAGCTTGGCGGCGAAGTAGTAGCGCAGGTATTCGGGCTGCAGGTGCCTGAGGTAGCTTTGTGCGCGGATGAACGTGCCGCGCGATTTCGACATCTTCTTGCCATCGACCGTGAGGAAGCCGTGAGCACACACTTTCGTCGGCGTGCGGAAACCGGCATTGTGCAGCAGGGCCGGCCAGAACAGCGCGTGGAAATTGATGATGTCCTTGCCGATAAAGTGGTACAGCTCGGCCGTCGAGTCGGCGCCCCAGTAGCTGTCGAACAGGAAGCCGTTCCTGTCATTGAACTGCGTGTCGCACAGGTGCTTGAAGCTTGCCATGTAGCCGACCGGTGCATCGAGCCACACATAGAAATACTTGCCGGGCGCGTCGGGAATCTCGAAACCGAAATAGGGCGCATCGCGCGAGATGTCCCACGGTTGCAGGCCGCCTTCCAGCCACTCGGCCAACTTGTTCGCCACTTCGTCCTGCAGGTGGCCGGCGCGCGTCCACTGCTTCAGGTAGTCGGTGCAGGCGGGCAGGTCGAAGAAATAATGCGTGGATTCCTTCGCCACCGGCGTGGCGCCGGAAATGGCCGACACCGGGTTGATCAGGTCCATCGGCGAGTAGGTGGCGCCACAGGCTTCGCAGTTGTCACCGTACTGGTCTTCTGCCTTGCACTTCGGGCAGCTGCCCTTGATGTAGCGGTCGGCCAGGAACAGCTGTTTCTCCGGGTCGAAGGCCTGCGTGATCGCCTTTGTCTTGATGAGGCCCTTGTCGCGCACGGCGCGGTAGATGCGCTCGCTGTATTCGCGGTTTTCCTCGGAATGCGTGGAGTGGTAGTGGTCAAAACCGATCAGGAAGCCGGCGAAGTCCGCCTCGTGTTCGGCACGCACCTCGGCAATCAGCTGTTCCGGCGAGATGCCGAGCTGCTCGGCCTTCAGCATGATGGCGGTGCCGTGCGTGTCATCGGCGCAGACGTAGAAACACTGGCGACCGCGCGCCTTCTGGAAGCGCACCCAGATGTCGGTCTGGATCGTTTCCAGCAGGTGGCCGAGGTGCAGCGAGCCGTTGGCGTAGGGCAGGGCGCTGGTGACGAGGATCTTGCGATTGGCAGGGCTGGTGCTGGCGGACATGCTGGCGATCAATTCTGGCAGACAAGGTGCCGATTATATCGGCTTAACCCCTGTTTTGCGCCTTCTGCTAAGATGCCCTGCTTCCGGCAACAGGTTTCAGGGTATACGGCATGGCTATCAAGGCAGACAAGTGGATCAAACGCATGGCGCTGGAACACGGCATGATCGAGCCGTTCGAGGCCGGCCAGGTGCGCGAGCCTGATCCCGGTCGGCGGGTGATTTCCTACGGCACCTCGAGCTACGGCTACGACGTGCGCTGCTCCGACGAGTTCAAGATCTTCACCAATGTGCATTCGGCCACGGTCGATCCCAAGGCGTTTGACGAGAAAAGCTTCGTCGATGTGAAGAGCGATGTCTGCATCATCCCGCCCAATTCCTTTGCGCTTGCGCGCACGGTGGAATATTTCCGCATCCCGCGCAACGTGCTCACGATCTGCCTCGGCAAGTCCACCTATGCCCGTTGCGGCATCATCGTCAATGTCACGCCGCTCGAACCGGAGTGGGAAGGGCATGTGACGCTCGAGTTCTCCAACACCACCAACCTGCCGGCCAAGATCTACGCAAACGAAGGTGTGGCGCAGATGCTGTTCTTCGAGTCGGATGAGGTTTGCGACGTGTCCTACAAGGATCGCGGTGGCAAGTACCAGGGCCAGCGCGGCGTCACCCTGCCGAAGGCCTGATCACGGCTTGCGGCGGAATATGGTGTATTCGCCGTCGGCCTGTTGCGCCACTTCGTAGCGGCTCTGCAGCAGCGCGTACAGCGGCTCGAACTCGCGCAGGCGGTTACCGCCGCCCGGGTGCAGGTACTGGTCGAAGTACACGATAAAACGCGGCGGCTTTTCTGTAAGCGCCTGCACCAGCTCGGTACGCAATGCCTGTGTGCCTGCCGATTCGGGCTGCATGTACAGCGGCACGTCGATCAGGTGCCGTGTCGCTGATGTGGCCCTGGCCAGCAACAGCGCGGCCTGGCCGTCGCCGGCCATGTCCAGCGCCTGCACGCGATCGTCTGGCCGCAAACCCTGCTTGAGCAGGAAGTCCGCCACGCGCCGTGCCCGCCACGCTTGTGGTGTTTCCGCTTCCTGCCGGTGGGCAACCTGCATCTGCTGCAGGCTGAGCTGCCCGAGTTGCCACCCCAGGCCGGCCACGGCCAGCACGCAGAACAGCGCAATTCCCGCAGACCAGCGCGGCAGCGCTTGCCGGGGCGTGGCCAGCAGCAGGCCGAGGCACAGTGCCGTCCAGTAGGCGGTCGGGAACAGGTGGTTGAGCCAGAACTTCCCCGCGATGACCTCATAGAGCGTGAAGGCAAAGACCATCGCACCCAGTTGCAGGATGCGGCGCCGTGCCAGTGCATCCTGCCTGTGCAGCCACCAGGCCCAGAGCAGGCCGGGAGCGGCCAGCAGGCACGCGCCGCCGCCGTAACGCAGGTAGCCATCCAGCAGGAAACGGTAGCGCTCGCCGGCATCGGCGTAATGCCACAGGTCATAGCGGCTGTTCGCGTAGATCGGCACGAAATCCCGGTAAATGGAGATGAAAGATGCCAGCCCGCCTTGCATCGCCACCCAGGCAAACGGCACGGCAGCCACGGCTGCCATCGCCGCGAAAAACATGGTGCCCTGGCGCAGGCGCTGCCCCGGTGCGGGCCACAGCATCCACAGCAGCACAGGCAGTTGCACCACGGCATTCGGTTTCATGCTGCACGACACTGCGGCCAGCGCGGCGATGCTGCCGAGGCGCAAGACGGAAGGCGCAGCAGTGCCACAGGCCAGCGCAAAAGCCC
>CALMIC010000169.1 GCA_937864065.1 uncultured Cellvibrionales bacterium
CGCTGGTCGAACCGTCGTTGCTGTCGCGGGTCACTGCTGGCGAGCAACAACGCGCACGAGCCATGCACAGCCTGCGCCGGCAATGCGAGTGGCTGGCCGGTCGCGCCCTGTTGCGCCAGTGCCTGGCGCATTACACCGGACTCGCCCCGCTGGCGCTCCCTGTTGGCAAGACGGAGGCAGGCAAGCCTGTGCTCGAGTTGCCCGGCGCGCCGGCGTTCAACCTGAGCCACGGCCCCGGCTGGCTGGGTTGTGCGGTGGCGCGGGCTGAACGGCTCGGGCTGGATATCGACAGCGAGTCGCGCCGCAACCGCACCGGTGAGATCGCGGACCGCTATTTCCACCCGCAGGAACAGCTGCTGGTGCGCACTGGTGGCAATCGCGCCTTCTTCCGCAGCTGGACGCTGAAGGAAGCCTATATCAAGGCGCTGGGCGAGACGATCAACAGCTTGCGCCTGCACGAGCTCGGTTTTGCAGCGGATGGCCAGCCGCTGTTTGCACTGCCGGCGGCGGGCTGGTATTTCCGCCATGAAGTGTTTGACGCTGGTCATCACCTGGCGCTGGCATGCCAGTGGCGCGAGTGCGACACTGTTGGCCACCTGCCACCGCGCTGCCGGGTCTGGTTCTGTGAGCCGGACCTGCAACAGCGAGAGGAACGGACCGGATCGCCATGCTGACCCAACAACAGAAAAACCGTTTCGACCTGCTGGGTTACCTGGCTTTCCCCGGCCTGTTTGCGAGCGAGATCGGCAGCATCCGCGCCGAGTTTGATCGCGTGTTCCGCGAGCAGGCTGAACAGGTGATGCCGTGGGACCATGTGGTGCACCACAACCGCCCGCGCCAGATCATGCCGATGATCACCGACAAGAGTGAAGTGCTGCACGCACTGGCGCTGGAAGGCAAGCTGGCTGAGATTGTGCGCGACCTGGTCGGCGAACCGTTCCGCCTGCTCGGCAGCGACGGCAATATCTACGATTGCGGCACCCGCTGGCACACCGATATCACGGGCCTGCCGTACAACTGCCGCAACGTGAAGATCATTTTCTATTTCGATGCGATGCGTGCGGGCGAGGATGCCTTCCGCATCATTCCCGGCAGCCACCATCACACGGACCGTTTTGCCAAAGGCCTGAAGAAAATGGTCAAGACGCCGGAAGAGAATCTCGGCCTGTCGATCACCGAGGTGCCGTGCGCCGAGATTCCGACCCTGCCGGGTGATGTGGTGGTGTTCGATGCGCGCGCCTGGCATGCCGTGCCGTATTGCGGCAACCGGCGGCACATGATGTCGTTCCTCTACGTCGACAAGGACTATCAGGGGCCGGCAGTCCCCAGCGACGATTACCGCTGACGCTGGCCGTTCTCTTTTTTCTCCTGCAGGGCGAACTGCAGCTTGTCGCGCTGGACAAGTTCGTCATACGCATGGCGATCCTTGCCGACGCCGACCCAGCGCTGTTGCGCGACGAAATCCTGGCTGAACAGGCTTTTCTGCGACTTGCACTGGTTGTAATCAATGCTGGCCAGGCTGCACCAGCCGTGCATCAGCGACGACAGGCTGACAGGCCGGTTGACGGTGGCAGCCAGCGCCTGCATGTCGCGGGAGGCAGACCAGCGCGGTGACGGCCACAGCAGGAACGGCACCTCGTACATGTTGACGGTCGGGTTGCCCATGTTGCGGCCGTTGAAGTCGCGGACGTCAAACACTTCCTCGCCATGGTCGGCGAAGTACAGCAGGAAGCCGTAAGGATCCCTGGCGCGTAAGCTATCGATCAGTTCGCGTACCACGTGGTCATTGTAGCGCACGGCGTTGTCATACTGGTTGTACAGCAGCCGCTGTTCGGCAGTCTGTGCGAGGCCGGTCGGTGGTGTCTCCTTGTCGAACACGGCGAAGTTTTCCGGGTAGCGGTACTGGTAGGCAAAGTGTGCGCCGAGCAGGTGCACAACAATCAGCTTGCGCGGTGACGGATCCGTCAGGGCTTTGGCAAACGGTTCCAGCACCACTTCGTCGTAGCTGCTGGAGTTCTGCCGGCGGTTGTTGTTGAGGAAAACGCGTTCGTCACAGAGACGGGCAAACGCCGTCAACATCGTGTTGCGCTGCGTCAGCGTCTGCTGGTTGGTGATCCAGTAGGTCTTGAAGCCCGCTTTCTTCATCATCGTCAGCAGGTTCATGTTGCGGAACGCTTCGTTGAGCTTTTCCGGGTTGGTGAAGGTCAGCGTGGTCGACAGCGCCTCGATCGTGTACGGGATATTGGCGACCACGTTGTCGTAGACCAGCAGCTCGTTGCGGATCTCCTGCAGGCGCGGGCTGGTCTGGCGCGGATAGCCATAGAGCGACAGGCGGCGGCGTGAGGTCGATTCGCCGATCACCAGCACATAGGTCTGCTCGGCGGCCGGATCCTTGCTGTGGATCACCGCATCGCGCGCCGCGGCTTCCATGTTGGCCTGCAGGCTGGCGGATTCGCGCAGGTTGTCCTGGTACTTGGCGAAGTTCTGCACCATGCCCCACGGCTCGATGGTGGCGAAATGCCGTTCGAGCCTGTCCCAGCTTTTCGGGCTGTTGCCGTAGACGAGGAAGGGCTGGAATATGAACAGCAAGGCAACGGCGGCATAAATGCTGCGTGAGCGCATTGTCAGGGTGGTGGCCATGCTGCGGCGGTACAGCCACCAGGCCGGCCAGCAGAACAGTATCCCGATTGGCACCATCCACCAGCGAAAGAACTGTTGCAGGAACTCGCCTGATTCCTGCGGGTTGCTTTCGAAGATGGCGACAAACACGCTCTGCGACAGCTCCTGCTGGAACACGAGGAAGTTGCCGAGTTTGGTCAGTGCGCAGATGCCCATCACCACGGCAACGAGGCCGAAAGCGTACGGCCAGGCGCGGCGCGGCAGCACGGCCGGCAGCAGCAGCCAGGCGATGCTGTAGAGGATCGCGTCGCGCGGTCCGGCCCAGCCGGTGATGCCGGAGGCGAGGAACAGCAGTTGCGGCGCGACGGAAAACCAGGCGAAGAACAGGTAGAACGCCAGGGCGGGGGGCATGGGCATGGGGAAAGGCGACACTTCCGGATAGATGGCGCGCAATCTACTATTGCGGCCGTCAAAAAATCGTCAAACCGGGTACAGGCCATGAACCAGCTTCCTCTCCTTGCCGGCTGCGCGGCAGTGCAGCAGCGCGAGACCGACATCGCCAGCAGCCGCGAAGCGGTGGCCCTGATGGTTGACGCGGCGCGCGCGGCGGCCACCGATGCCGGCAACGAGGCCATCCTGCAGCGCGTGCAGCGCATCTATGTGCCGAAAGGCATGTGGGGTTACAGCGACCCGGCGAGGCTCGTGGCAGAGGCGATCGGTGTGCCGTCCGCCACCACCGTGCTGGCCGAGATCGGCATCCTGCAACAAACGCTGATTGGCGATGCCTGTGGGCGCATCGCGCGCGGCGAGATCGACTGTGCCCTGGTGGTGGGCGGTGAGGCCAAGTTTCGCGCACTGCAGGCCAGTATCCAGCAGGTGCCGTGCCCGGAAACGGCGCAACTGGTGGCGCCGGATGAGACGATGCTGCCCGATGCCGAACTGTGGCTCGAGCCCGAAACGCAGGCCGGCTTGCTGATGCCTGTGGGTTTCTACGCGATTATCGAGTCAGCATTGCGCTACGCGCGCGGCGAGAGCGTATCAGCCCATCGCGACCGCATCGCCCGGCGCTATGTGCGCATGAGCGAGGTGGCTGCAGAGAACCCGCAGGCGTGGAAGCGGGATGTGCTGGCCGTGGAGCAGGTGCGCGATGCGGTCGGCAAGAACCGCATGCTCGCCTTCCCGTACACGAAGGCGCACAACAGCGAGTGGAATGTCGACCAGGCCGCAGCACTGCTGTTGTGCTCGGAAAAGCTGGCTGATGAACTCGGTATTGCTGCCGCACAGCGCGTCTACCCGCTGGTGAGCAGTGAATCCAACCACATGTTGTGCCTGTCGCAGCGGGCGCAGTTGCATCGCGCGCCGGGTGCCGAGTTCGCGTTGCAGGCGGCGCTCGACCACACCGGCCTGGCGAGGGAGAGTCTCGACTTGCTGGAGTTGTACAGCTGCTTTCCGTCTGCCGTGCAGGTGTTTGCCGATGCACTCGGCGTGGAGGATGCGCGCGATATCACTGTCACCGGCGGCATGGCGCAGGCCGGCGGCCCACTGAACAACTACGTGTTACAGGCCACGGTGCGCATGGTGCAGTTGCTGCGTGAGCGGTCGTCACAAACAGCCGCCGCGACCGGGCTGGTCAGCAGTGTGTCCGGCATGTTGACGAAGCAGGCCTATGGCCTGTGGTCGACACAGCGGCCGTCGCAGGGCTTTGCGTTTCTCGATGTGACAGAACAGGTGCAGGCACACAGCCCGGCGAAAACGGTGCTGGACACTTACCAAGGCCCGGCCACTATCGCCGGCTACACCGTGCTGTACCAGGGCGATGTGGCGTCGCGCGGCATTGCCATCGCCGATACGCCGGCGGGCGAGCGGGTGGTGGTGTGCAGCGAGGATGCGGCGACATTGCAGCGCATGCTCGGTGACGAGCTGTGCGGCTGCGCTATTCGCGTCGATGGCAACCGTTTCACGCTGGCGGGGTGAGCAGGGCGGCCCGCAGTTGCCGTAGCCAGCCCTTCAGGTTTGCCACATTCTCTGGCCCGCTGCGCAGCAACTGTTTCTGCGCTGGCGGCAGTGCTTCCAGTTGCGGGTCGGCGTATTTCCACATGCCTTTCAGGCCGGGTGTCAGCGTGGCGTTGGTCGGGAGTGCCGGTGTGCTGTCGAGCACCTGGATCGCCTTCAGCACCAGCGAATGGAAATTGCCTTTCTCGCCCAGCTCACCGTAGGCCTTCGCCAGCAGCGGGTAGTAGCGGCGGTACAACGCGGCGCATTGCTGCGGGTCCAGCGCCGTGACGAGCCCGACGTACAGGTTGTAGCGCGTGCTGCTCTCCGCGGCCATCTGTGGCTGCTCGCCCGCGGTCACCGTGAAGCGGCCCTTGATCGGCTGGAATGGGCCGTTCTTGTGGTCGACCTTGCCCGCAGCCACCGTGTTCACAAACGTGACGAAGCGGCGCAGCAGCTGGTCGTTGACCAGCAAGGCTGTGGCACTGGCTTGCCAGCCGGACAGCCCGGCAAGTTCCTGCCGCAGCGCGGCATCCGAATCATCCAGCGCCGGCAGTGGTGGCGCTTCCGCGACCGGCTCCGCCGGCGGCTCGCTGGCCACCACCGGGTCGGGCGCTGCCGGTGTGGCCACGGGAGCTGGTGCCGGGGCGGGCGCTGGCGCCGGGGCTGGCTCGCTGACCAGTGCCTTCGGCGGGGCGGCGACGTCCTTCACCGCCTGCTGCAGCGCGGCCAGCTGCTGCCGCTGGCTGTCATCGGCGTGCTTCAGGTAGTAGTAGACAATCCCGGCCACACCGCCGATGGCCACCAGCAGTGCTGCCAGGATCGCGACCGGGGAACGGCGCGGCGGGCGCGGGGTGATGCGGTCGTCGTCGGATACGTACATGGCGGAACCCTGTGGCAGATGATGGGTTGAGACCCGTCATGCTGCCATAAATTCCGCTAACGGCGTTGCTCAGGCCTGTTGCAGCGCGTAGACCGCGACAGTGGCGTCTTCCACCGCCTTGCGGATCAGGCCGAAACCGGTGGCATCGCCGATGGCCGTGACCACCGGCGCCGCGCCGTGCAGTGCGTCAGCCAGCGCCGTGTCAGCGATGTAGGTATCCGGCAGCAGCACACTGTCGGCCGGCACCAGGCGCTGGCGCCCGGCCACCGTGATGTGTACGCCCTGTGCATCGACGTTGTCGACCTGCACACCGGTATTGACGATCACGCCGGCAGCGTCGAGCCGGCGCGACTCCTCGCCGCGGCGCTTCTTGCCGACTTCGCCGGCGAGCCGGTTGTCGCTGCTGACCAGGTGGACGGTCTTGCCGAGACGCGCTAGCAAATCCGCGAGTTCCACCGCCACGATGCCGGAACCGAGCACCGCAATGCGCTGGCCGAGGGCGTGCGCCTCGCTGAAGCGGTTGGCGAGCATGGCGCGCAATGCGTCGCCGCTGACAAGGCGCGCATCCGGGCTTGCATTGACGGGCGGGGTGACGGCACGGGCGCCGGTCGCGACGATCACCGCATCGGCGTTCTGTGCGCGGATGCTGTCGGCGCTGGCTTCCGTATTGAGTTTGATGGTGACCGGCAGGCGCTGCATTTCGGCGCGCAGGTAGTCGAGGAAGCGCCCGTTGTCGCGCGGCATGTTGGCGGCGAGTGTGAGCAGGCCACCGAGTTGCGCGGATTTCTCGTACAGCGTGACGCTGTGGCCTTGTTCGGCCGCGAGGCGCGCTGCCTCCATGCCGGCTGGCCCCCCGCCGATGATGGCGATGTTTTTCGCGCGGTCGGTCCTGATCAGGGGGAATTCGTTTTCGCGGCCGCAGCGGGCGTTGATCGCGCACTTCACGCCGATGTTCTGGAAGATCGTGTCGACGCAATCCTCACAGGTGGTGCAGGTGCGGATTTCGGCCAGCTTGCCAGCCCGTGCCTTGTTCGGCAGCTCGCTGTCGGCAAACAGCGCGCGGCCCATCACCACGAGGTCGGCGTGGCCGTCGCCGAGGATTTTTTCAGCGGCGACCGGATCGATATTGCGGCCGACCACCATGACCGGCACGTCAACCACCTGGCGGATAGCGGAGGCAATCGCGACGTTGTAGCCCTGCGGGTACTCGATGCCGGGGATCAGTTGCGTGATGTTGTTGTCTGTCACGCCGCCACTGATGTGGAAGGCGCTGACGCCGGCAGCGACCAGCAGCGGCGCAATGCGCTGCGTGTCATTCAGTTCGCGGCCACCGGCTTCGCGTTCATAACCGGAGAGGCGCACGACGATCGGGTAATCCGGGCCGCACTTCTGGCGGATGTTGGCCACCACTTCGAGCAGCAGCTTCACGCGCCCTTCGAGCTTGCGGCCGCTGTATTCGTCGGTGCGGTGGTTGCGCAGAGGGGACAGGAACGAGCCGAGCAGCATGTAGCTGTGCGCGGCGTGCAGTTCGATGCCGTCATAGCCCGCTTGCTGTGCGCGCACACATGCGTCGCCGTACAGCTCGACCAGCGCCGGGATTTCCTCGATGGCGAGCTCGCGGCACACCTGCAGGGTGGTCGGTGTGCGGATCACCGACGGGCCAACCGGCGGCAGCTTGCGGTAGAACGGCGAGAGCGACTCCGGGCCGGTGTGGGCAATCTGCGGGAACACTTTCGAACCGTGCGCGTGGATTGCATCGACGAGTTTCCTGTGCGGCTCGATCAGGTGATCCGAGTGCAGGCCCAGTGACAGGCGCTGGTAGCGGTGGTCGGGATCCACCGTGCACACCTCGAGTGTGATCAACCCGGCGCCGCCTTTGGCGCGCTCGGCATAGTAGGCAATCTGCTTGTCAGACGGGGTTTCGTCCGGGTTGGCGTAATCCACCGTCATCGGCGCCATGACGATGCGGTTTTTCAGTTCGAGATTGCCGATTCTTGCCGGGCTGAACAGTCGGTCGAGTGTTGTCACTTCAGGAACCCCGCGTGGAATCGCAAATGGTTTTCAAGGAACGTGCTGATGAAGTAGTAACTGTGGTCGTAACCGTCGCGGCGGTTCAGCGTCAGGGCCACGCCGGCTTTCGCACAGGCTGCCTCCAGCAGCTCCGGTTTCAGCTGGTGAGAAAGGAAGTTGTCGGCCAGGCCCTGGTCCACGAGGATCGGCTTGTCGAAACCGCGCGCGGTGATGAGTGCACACGCATCGTGTTCGGCCCACAATGCCCTGTCGTCACCCAGGTAACCGCTGAAGGCTTTTTCGCCCCACGGGCATTGCATCGGTGCGACGATCGGTGCAAAGGCTGATACGGATTGGTATTGGGCGGGGTGGCGAATGGCGAGAGTCAGTGCGCCGTGGCCGCCCATCGAATGGCCGCTGATTGACTGGCGCGATACATCGATCTTGTCAGCAAATGCTGTCGCCACCAGCGCCGGCAGTTCCTGCTGTATGTAATCGTACATGCGGTAGTGCTGGCTGAACGGTGCTTGTGTGGCATTGACATAGAAACCGGCGCCGAGGCCGAAGTCCCACGCTTTTTCCGCATCGTCCGGCACGCCTTCGCCGCGCGGGCTGGTGTCTGGCGCGAGAATGGCAATGCCGAGCTCGGCAGCAATGCGCTGTGAGCCGGCTTTGGTCACGAAGTTCTGGTCGTTGCAGGTCAGGCCCGACAGCCACCACAGCAGCGGGACTTTTCTTGTTGCTGCTTGCGGAGGCAGGTAGAGGGCAAAAATCATCTCGCAGGACAGCGCCTGCGAGTGGTGCTTGATGCGGAGTTGTTCGCCGTCGAAACAGCGGTTGCGTTCGATGATGTCCATGTTGGCCCTCTCCCCGGCCCTCTCCCGCAAAGCGGGAGAGGGGGAGCATCAGTAGATAATGACCGAGCGGATCGCCTTGCCTTCGTGCATCAGGTCGAAGGCCTTGTTGATGTCGTCGAGCG
>CALMIC010000170.1 GCA_937864065.1 uncultured Cellvibrionales bacterium
CAGGTCTGGCAAATGCCTTTCTGCACGCGGATGTGGTCGAGCTTCAGCACATCGACATCCTCGATCGACAGGTCGGCGATGTTGCCGAGCGGCACGGTCTTTTCCCAGTCGTGGCAGCAGAGGTAGTACTGCCCGTTCCAGCCGATGAATACCGAATAGAACGCCAGCGAACACAGCTCGGTGAGGCCCTTCTTGTTCAGCAGGCTCACCGCCTCGCGCCAGTGCTGGCGGTTGTTCAGGAAGTTGAACGGCTTGTCATGCGAACCGCCGCGGTTTTCCTCGCGCACCACGTGCACGTAATCGGCACCGCGCTCTTGCCAGAATGGCACGATCTCGTCGATCTGGGCGGCGTTGTCGTCGTGCTTCACCACTGTGATCTGCACATGGCAGCGACCGCGCGACTGGCGGATGAACTCGACGATGTTGTCGCGCGTGACGGCAAACGGCAGGCCGTAGACGCGGTCGTAGGCTTCGTTGATGTCGCTGACGCTGAAGGTCATGCTGCGCAGGCCGGCGTCCAGCAAGCCAGTCGACAGTGCCGGGGTAAGCCGCGAGCCGTTCGAGACGATGTCGATGTTGAGCCCGCGGCGGATGCCGTGCACGACGAATTCGAGGAAGCGCGGGTGCAGCATCGGCTCGCCTAGGCCGGTCAGCGAGGCCTTGGCATGGCTGCCCAGTGCCAACACCCGGTCAATGGCCTGCTCGTACACCTCGAAGCTCATGAAGCCCTGCTTCGGTGTTTTCTCGCGCGGACAGAAATCACAGGTGGCATTGCACCGGTTGGTCAGCTCGATATCGATGTTGCGGTTGGCGATTTTCATACCTTCTGAACCTAACACATCTGCCTGACCTTGGCCATTTGGCCGGCGGGGGCTGTGTATAATTGACGGCCTTTTATCCGATTGCCCCTGCTGTCGCCATGGACACTCTCGAGAAAACCTACCAACCCCACGCCATTGAAGCCCGCTGGTACGCCGAGTGGGAGAAACAGGGGTATTTCAGGCCGACCGGCCAGGGCAAGCCCTACTGCATCATGATCCCGCCGCCGAATGTGACCGGCAGCCTGCACATGGGCCACGGCTTCAACAACGCGGTGATGGACACACTGACGCGCTACCACCGCATGCTCGGCCACAACACGCTGTGGCAGCCGGGCACCGACCACGCCGGCATCGCCACGCAGATGGTGGTGGAGCGCCAGCTGGCGGCCCAGGGCATCACCCGCCACGACCTCGGCCGCGAGAAATTCCTCGACAAGGTGTGGGAATGGAAAGCGGAATCCGGCGGCACCATCACCCGCCAGATCCGCCGGCTCGGCTCCTCGGTCGACTGGTCGCGCGAGCGCTTCACGATGGACGAGGGCCTGTCGAAAGCGGTGCAGGAAGCCTTTGTGCGCCTGTACGACGACGGCCTCATCTACCGCGGCAAGCGCCTGGTCAACTGGGACCCGAAACTGCACACGGCGATTTCCGATCTCGAGGTAATCAGCGAGGAAGAAAAAGGCTCGCTGTGGCACCTGAAATATCCGGTGGATGGCACGAATGATGTACTCGTTGTCGCCACCACGCGCCCGGAAACGATGCTCGGCGACACCGCCGTCGCCGTGCACCCGGACGATGAACGCTATCGCCACCTGATCGGCAAGCAGGTGAAACTGCCGGTGACCGGCAGGCTCGTGCCGATCGTGGCTGACGACTACGTCGACAAGGAGTTCGGTACCGGCGTGGTCAAGATCACACCCGCGCACGACTTCAACGACTTCGAGGTCGGCAAGCGCCACCAGCTGCCGCTGATCAACGTGTTTGACCGCGACGCCAACGTGCTCGCCGAGTTCACCGTGCTGGCCAACAATGCCTATGAAACCCTGCACGGCGAGAAAGCGCCGGCGGAGTATGCCGGGCTCGAGCGTTTTGCCGCGCGCAAGAAAATCGTCGCGCAGGCAGAAGCGGAAGGCTGGCTGGAAAAAATCGAGCCGCACACACTGAAAGTCCCGCGCGGTGACCGCTCCGGCGTCGTCATCGAGCCGTGGCTCACCGACCAGTGGTATGTGTCCACGCAACCGCTGGCAAAAGACGCGATCGCGGCGGTGGAAGACGGCCGCATCCAGTTCGTGCCGAAACAGTACGAGAACATGTACTTCTCGTGGATGCGCGACATCCAGGACTGGTGCATCTCGCGCCAGCTGTGGTGGGGCCACCGCATTCC
>CALMIC010000171.1 GCA_937864065.1 uncultured Cellvibrionales bacterium
CGGCACCGAGCTCGCTGTCTGCAAGCTCTTCCACACCATAGCGCTCCTCGGTACAGGCCGTTACCCGGCATTGCAGGCGCTGCAGGGTGTCGCGGCCAACCACCAGCAACGATGCGCCGCCCTCCACAACACCGGTGTACTGGCGCGGACGCAAGCGGGCCAGTGGCTGCTGCGCCATCACGGTGCCTGCTTCCACCCTGTGGATGCGGCCGTCCGCGGCTACCAGCTTCACGCGGCCCGATATCAGGAAATAATCGTAGTCGTCACGGTCCTGGAAGTAGAACAGCACCTGCTGGTCCGCGACCGTTGTCAGCCGGGCAACCTGCAGCAAGGCCAGTTGCGACTCGTCATCCAGTGCCCGCAACGGGGCGAAGCGCGCCAGTTCGTCCAGGCCCGCCATGCCAGCGGACAGCGCAGGAGGACAGGCTGCAGCAAAAACATCCAGCAGGTTGGCCATGGTCTGTTCCCTGTGATTAGCCTACCGGGAGTATAGACAGCCACAGGAATCCTGCCCGGTTCAGTGCGGCGGAGCGGTCTGGTGTTGCTTCAGGTACTGGAACAGCTTGCGGGCAGCGACCGGCGGCTTCTGCTGCCCGGCTTCGCGCTGCGCATCGCGGACCAGCTGGCGCAAGGGCTGCGCCTCGATACCCGGGAAGGCCTGCAGGATCTCGCCGATCACGCTGTCGCCTTCCTGCAACAGGCGGGCCCGCCACTGCTCCAGCTCGTGCAGGGCGCGCGCGGCTTCACGGCTGCCCGCTTGCGTGTTGTCGTAGGCCAGCTGGATCGCCTCCGCATCGGCGCTGCGCATCAGCTTGCCGACCAGCTGCAGGTGTCGGCGGCGCGCCTCGCGCTGGGTGATCTTCTGCGCCTGCAGCAGCGTGTCCAGCAGGCGATCGTCCAGTGGCATTTTTTTCAGGGTGTCGGGTGCCAGTGCCACCAGTTTCTCACCGAGTTCCTGCAACGCCGTCATATCGCGTTTGCGCTGCGACTTGCTGGGCCGCCCGGCAACGTCATCCGTAGCAAAATCGTCGTCAACCATCACAGATAAAACCAGGTAGCCAGGCCGAGGAAAGCAAAGAAGCCCATGCAGTCAGTGAACGTGGTCAGGATCACGCCACCCGCCAAGGCAGGATCGATTTTCATGCGTTTCATCAGCAGTGGCAGGAAAGCGCCGGCCGATGCGGCGACCAGCATGTTGATGACCATGGCACCGGCGATGACGAAACCGAGTTTCGTATCGTCAAACCACCAAGTCGACACCATGCCGACCAACGCGGCCCACAGCAACCCGTTGATCAACCCGACCAGCATCTCGCGGCCGAGCAACCAACCGGAGTTGTGGCGCGTGATCTGGCCGAGTGCCAGGCCGCGGATGACGATGGTCAGCGTCTGGGTACCTGCCACGCCGCCCATGCCGGCGACAATCGGCATCAGCACGGCTAGCGCGACCACTTTCTGGATCGTGCCCTCGAACTGGCCCACCACCCACGAGGCCATGAAGGCAGTGACGAGGTTGATGCCCAACCACACCGAACGCAGTGGCACGACTTTCAGCGTCGGCGCGAAGACGTCCTCTTCCTCGGTGATACCGGCCATGCTCATCAGCGAATGGTCGGCCTCGTCGATGATGACGTCGATGACGTCATCCACCGTGATACGGCCGAGCAACTTGCCGTTGTCATCGACCACCGGCGCCGTGATCCAGTCATAGCGCTCGAACAGCTGCGCCACTTCGGTGGCCGGCATGTCGGCGCGGATCGGCTGCAGGTCGGTGACCATCACCTCGCGCACGGAAACAGCGGGGTCGGTGGTGAGGATTTTCGCGATCGGCAGCAGGCCGACCAGTTGGTCGTCGTTGTTGACCACAAACACGCAATCGGTGGTAGGCGGCAGTTCCTTGTGCATGCGCAGGTAGCGCAATACGACATCCAGCGTGACCCGCGGGTGGATCGTGATGGTGTCGGTGTTCATCAGGCCGCCGGCGGTATCCTCGTCGTGCGAGAGCATCTGCTCGACGCGCTGGCGATCCTGCTCGCTCATGGACGACAGCACTTCCTCGATCACTGCATCCGGCAGGTTCTGCAGGATATCGGCGATGTCGTCATCGTCCAGCTCATCGGTCATCTCGGCCAGGCGGTCGGGGTCGATGTCCTTGAGGAACTGGCTCTGCAACTCGTCATTGAGCCAAGTGATGATCTCGGCTTCCTTCTCCTTGTCGACCAGCTGCCACAGCACGGCGCGGTTCTTCGGCGGGCTGGACTCGAGCAGTGCAGCAATGTTCGGTGGCGACAGGCTGTTCAGCATGCGCCGGACCTGCACGAACGTGCCGCTGGACAGCGCTTCATTGAGCTGGTCCAGTTTCAGCTGCGTCTGCTGCTTGTCGAGCGTCTGCGACATGGGGGACAGTCCGGGTTACAGGTTGGATCAACGGCTGATTTTAGCAGACAGCACATGAACAATAAATTGCAAATCCTTGCCACATAAGGATTTTTTGATACCGAAGAAGTCGCCCAGCAAAGCGTGACCCGGTTCACAGGGGCTGCAAACGACTATCGACCCTGCGGGGGCTTCTGCCCGATACTGTGCTCCCTGCAGGCCGGCCTTGCTCAGCCTGTTGTGGACACACCAACCCGGAGCGAATTCATGAAAACCATTTTCCACAAGACCCGTTACCTGTTGCTGGCCGGCAGCCTCGCCGCCCTGCCTGCACTGGCTGACAACACCCTGAAAACGGCTGTCGGTGGCGCCGTCGGCGGTGCTGGTGGCGCAGCTGTGGGTGAGGCCGTAGGCGGCAACACCGGATCGCTGGTCGGCGCCGGCGTGGGCGGTGCAGCCGCCAGCGCGGCCACGGCCGACGAAGGCAGCAAGGTCGAAGCGGCAGGCGGCGGCGGCGTCGGTGCTGTGGGCGGCGCCCTGGCCGGCCAGGCAGTCGGCGG
>CALMIC010000172.1 GCA_937864065.1 uncultured Cellvibrionales bacterium
GTGTTCAGTCGCGACATTATCGATCTGGCCATGATGCGGATGCCGTTGCCGGCTTTGCGCCTGGCAGTCGCCAAAGCCGAAATGGCTTATGGTGCCGCTGTGCTGGAGGATCTGGCAAAGGCGATTGCGCGCCTTGCTGAACGGGCTGAGCTGCTGGAGCGCAGCATGGAGGCGATGGCCATCAGTGTGCCGAAAGCGCAGTTGTGGCAGAACATTTGCCGGTTGAAGCGGTTGCTGCGTAACGGCTGAACGCTGTAATCAGTAAGCGTTCTTGTTGATAAAGCCCTTCAGCACGGTGAGGAACACGATCTTGATATCCAGCCACAGGTTCCAGTTGCGGATGTAGTGATGCGGAACTTGAGGGCGGTGTACCCCGCTTGCAAGTTAAGTTTTATACCCTATATTAGGGGTGTTTCTGTCCACTTGTTGCCATCAATGCAGCTTTCATCTGCCATCAATACCCTTCAGCATTGGGCGAGCCGAGGCCGGGCTGTCTTTACGCTGGGTGATCTCGCCATATTGTTCCCGGATGAATCCGCGCGCGGGTTGGCCAAGAGCCTGGACAGGCTCACCAAGTCCGGGCTGTTGGTGCGTGCCTGCAGGGGCATCTATGTGAATCCTCATGCCTTGCCGCCGGATGGTTATACCCTGGAGCGCCTGGCGCTGGCATTGCGCCGCGGGGAGTACAACTACCTGAGCCTGGAATCCATGCTCTCGGAATATGGCGCCATTTCGCAGATTCCTCTCGACCGTATCACGGTAATGACAACGGGTCGCAAGGGGGAATATCGCACATCTTGGGGTGTGATCGAATTTACCCATACCGCCCGTTCGTTGGCGGATATTCTCGCCAATACCCGGCACACAGCTGCACGCCCGTTGCGTATGGCTACGCTTCAGGCTGCGTGGCGTGATCTGAAACGGGTAGGGCGCAACACGCATCTGGTGGATACACGGGAGCTGGTTGATGCGTAACCAGGCAGATTTCAGCACCTTGGTAGAGCAGGCCATGCGGGTTGCTGGCCGGCAACACATGCGGCCGGTGATTGAAAAGGAGCTGCTGCACTACGACATCCTGTTTGCACTGGAGCAGGCTGGTTTGTTGCAGGGGCTGGCTTTTCAGGGAGGCACGGCGCTGCGGATTTGCCACGGTGCGCCGCGATATAGCGAAGATCTGGATTTTGCCGGAGGCACTGCGTTTGGCAGCCAGGAGTTGCTGGCAATCAAATCCTGTATCGAGCACTACATTGGCCAGCGTTACGGGCTTGATGTGCAAGTGCGTGAGCCTGATGCCTTGCGATCAGAGCCGGAGTATGAAGGCATTCGCGTTGACAAGTGGCAGGTGAGTGTCATCACCGCGCCAGAGCGGCGTGATGTGCCGCGCCAGCGTATCAAGATCGAGGTGGCCAGCGTGCCCGCTTATACGCGTGAACCGCGCGCCTTGATCAATCACTACGATTTCTTGCCGGATGGATATGGCGATTTGCTGATTCTGGTCGAAACGTTGCCGGAAATCATGGCGGACAAGCTGGTTTCACTGGTGAATTGCACCCGTTATGTGCGTTATCGGGATATCTGGGATCTGCGCTGGCTGGTGCAGCAGGGGGCGGTGCTGGATATGGCGTTGCTACAGAGGAAACTGCGGGATTATCGCGCGGATGGGTACCTTGCAAACCTGGATGCATTCATCGGGCAGGTGAGGCCTGTTATTCATGGCAAGGCATTTGCCGATACCCTGGGCCGTTTTATTCCGGCCGATGTACAGGCACGTACACTCGGGCAGACGCGCTTCCTGGATTTTCTGGCTGGCGAAACGGTAGGGTTGCTGCAACAGGTGCAGCGCGCATTGCGTGGGGAAGCTGCAGCGCAGGATTTCTTGATCTAGCGCGAAGACGGGTTCTGGTGAGACTGGTTGTACTCAATAAGCGTTCTTGTTGATAAAGCCCTTCAGCACGGTGAGGAACACGATCTTGATATCCAGCCACAGGTTCCAGTTGCGGATGTAGTCCAGCATTTTTACTTGTTTTTGTATGAATAATCGAATATTTTTCGGTTATCTATGCAGAAATATTGAATTTATGGTACTCGATGACCCTCTGGCCGGCTTTGGCAGTGTCCCGTTTACACACGGGGCACTGGTATCGAAGCTGGCTGACTACCGTCGACCGAATGACAAGATAGCCCGCTGGCTGGCCAACGGGGATCTGCTGTCCCTACGGCGCGGTCTGTACCTGGCAGGCCAGCGCTACCGTAGCGCTGCTGTCTCCGGATCGCTGGTGGCCAACCTGCTGTACGGGCCTTCCTATGTCTCCCTGGAGTCGGCATTGGCGTGGCACGGCCTCATTCCCGAGGGGGTGATGCATGTCACGTCCGTGACAACCCGCCGGGCCAGGGACATCAGCACACCGCTGGGCACATTTTCTTACACGCACTTGCCGCTGGCGTTTTACCGTATTGGCATTGCCATGTTCAGTAATGACGATGGCACCGCTTTCCTGATGGCCACACCGGAAAAAGCCCTCTGTGACAAAGTCGCATTGACCCGGCGCCTGGATGCGGTGAGTACAGCGGCGATGCGCTCCTTCCTCTTTGATGATTTGCGTATCGAGCCAACGGCCTTGGCGGGGTTTGATCCCGGGATTGTGCTCGCTTGTTCTGGGGCCGGATTCAAGAAACGCCAGTTGATGGCATTGCTAAAGGTTGTGGAGCTGAGTCGTGGCAGTCATTGAACAGATGCTGCAGAAGTACCCGTTGGCAACGCAGGAAGAGAAGACACATGCCTTGCGTGAAATTATGCAGGAAATCGCCTTGGCTGGCCTGTACCGCGCGGGTTTCTTTGAGAAAGCGGCTTTTTATGGGGGAACCTGCCTGCGGATTTTTCATGGCTTACCGCGTTTCTCGGAAGACCTGGACTTTTCCTTGTTGTGCCCGGTGCCGGGGTTCAGGTTGGCGCCGTATCTGGCCGGCTTGCAGGCCGAATTCGAGGCGTTGGGCTTCGCTGTCGAGATCGTTGAAAAAGTGAAGTCGGCCGAGTCGGCCATTGTTTCTGCCTTTCTCAAGAACAACTCCAGCGTTTATGACCTGAATGTCGCTGGCCAGAAAATTCTGAAAATAAAACTGGAAGTCGATACTGATCCGGCACTGGGTTTTGCCACAGAAGAAAAATTGCTGCTTCAGCCATACTCCTTCTATGTGAAATGCTTCAGTTTGCCGGATCTTTTTGCCGGAAAAATGCATGCTGTGCTATTTCGCCAGTGGAAAAACAGGGTGAAGGGACGCGATTGGTTTGATTTCGAGTGGTATGTGCGCCGGGGTATTCCATTACATCTGGGACATTTCTGCGAGCGCGCCAGGCAAAGTGGTGATTGGCATGAGACAAGCATCACGGTAACGCAGTTTCGGCAGTTGCTGGACGAGAGAGTTTCGACGCTGGATGTGGACTCTGCGCGTGATGATGTGCGGCGTTTTGTCAGGAATCCGCAGGACCTGGCTGTCTGGTCGCAGGATTATTTCCTGCAGTTGGCAGGGATGTTGGCCTGTCAATAAGCGTTCTTGTTGATAAAGCCCTTCAGCACGGTGAGGAACACGATCTTGATATCCAGCCACAGGTTCCAGTTGCGGATGTAGTCCAGGTCGTATTCCACGCGCTTTTCCATTTTCTCCAGCGTATCCGTTTCGCCGCGCCAGCCGTTGATCTGCGCCCAGCCGGTAATGCCCGGCTTCACCTTGTGGCGCAGCATGTAGCCCTTGATCTGCTGGCGGTACAGCTCGTTGTGCGCCACGGCGTGCGGACGCGGGCCGACGATGGACATGCTGCCCTGCAGCACGTTGATGAACTGCGGCAATTCATCGAGCGAGGTGCGGCGCAGGAAACCGCCCACCGGCGTGAGGCGGCTGTCGTTCTTCGTGGCCTGCTTCACGTCGGCACCGTTGTCCATCGTTTTCATCGTGCGGAATTTCCACACTTCGATCGGCTTGCCGTCCAGCCCGTAGCGGTGCTGGCGGAAGATCACCGGGCCGCGCGAGGTGAGTTTCACGGCGATGGCAATCAGCAGCATCGGCACAGAAACCAGGCACAGGATGCCCAGGCTGCCCACCACGTCGAATGCGCGCTTGAGCAGGTTGTCGCTCACGGTGAGCGGTGTGTCATAGATGCTGATGGCCGGGATGCCGCCAATGCTGATCTGGCGCGAGTTCATCAGCTCGAAGGTGAACAGGTCGGGGATGATGTAGACCGTGGCGGTGGAATCGGCCAGTGCATCCACCAGCTGGGTGATGCGCTCTTCCTGCGTCATCGGCAAGGCGATGTACACCTGCTCCACCTCGCCGCGCCGCGCCTTGGCCAGCATGTCATCCAGGCTGCCGGCCAGCTCGATGTCGGGGCAGGGGGCATCGTCATACACGCCATCCAGCACCAGGCCCATCCAGCGGTTGTCGTCCATCTTGCCGGCCAGTGAGCGGGCGGTGCTGTTGCAGCCGGCAATGGCCACGCGGCGGATGTTGTAGCCCCGGCGGCGCAGGAACACCAGCAACTGGCGCAGCACCACCCGCCAGATGCACAGCTGCACGGTGGTGAGCGCCAGCCATTGCAGCATGAACTCGCGGTCGGCCACATCGTGGATCCGGCCGCTGTAGGCCGCAGCGAGGGCGATTACCGTGAAGGTACCGAGCACGGCCGGCAGCAGGTTGCCCAGGTGGCGCAGCGTGCTGTAACTGCGCTGCGAGTTGTACAGGCCGGTGAGGGCGGCACAGAGCTGGAAGCCGCAGAGCGACAGCAACAGCAGGATCAGGCAGGTGCTGTTCCACTGCGGGTGGTTCTGCAGCCAGTGCACCTGCGCCAGG
>CALMIC010000173.1 GCA_937864065.1 uncultured Cellvibrionales bacterium
GCTGTACGCCATTCAAGCCTGACATTCCGGGCGCAGGCATGGCGATCACCTCGGACGATTTTTTCTCGTTGACCCACAAGCCGGCCAGTGTGGTAGTGGTTGGCGGGGGTTATATCGCGGTTGAACTGGCCTGTGTGCTGCATGGCCTCGGTGTTGCAGTTACCTTGCTGCACCGCGGCGATACTGTACTGAAGCATTTCGACACGGACATCCGCGCTTTTCTCCAGCAGCAGATGGAGCAGCAGGGTATCCCATTGTTGTTGGGCGAAAGTGTGACTGCGATTCGCCAACAGTCCGGTGGACTGCTGGAGCTTGATTGTGCTTCCGGCAAGACGCTAACAACAGCGTGCCTGTTGTATGCCACCGGCCGGCGTCCGTTGATAGCGCCGCTAGGTATTGACGCGCTGGGAATCGCTGTGCAGCCAACCGGTCATATCATTACCGATGAAAACTTCCGCACTACTGTGCCATCTGTCTATGCCATTGGCGATGCAGTTGGCCACAAGGAACTGACGCCGGTGGCGCTCGCGGAAGCGATGTGGCTGGTAGACCACTGGTATGGCATCGGCAGCAAACCGCGCGTCAATTACGAGCTGGTGCCCAGCTGCGTGTTCTCCGTGCCGGAAGTCGGTACTGTTGGCCTGACCCAGCAGGATGCTGAACAGCGTTTCGGTGTCGATGATGTGGTGATCTACCGCACCGATTTCCGCCCGCTGAAACACACCGTCAGTGGCAGCAGTGAGCGCACGTTGATGAAACTGGTGGTGCAGCGTTCCACCGACAAGGTGCTTGGGCTACACATGGTCGGTGCGGAAGCGGGTGAAATTGTGCAAGGATTTGCGGTCGCCCTGCAGATGGGCGCGACCAAGCAACAGTTTGATGCCACGATTGGCATCCATCCGACCGCAGCGGAAGAATTCGTTACCTTGCGGACTCCCGTCGCCAGCCGCTGATCAGAAGGGCATCTTGAAGCCGGGTGGCATCTGCAGGCCGCCCGTCATTTTTTTCATCTGCTCCTGTGTGTTGCTCTCTACCTTGCGCACGGCATCATTGATGGCGGCGGCGAGCAAGTCTTCGAGGATTTCCTTGTCCTCGCACAGCAGGCTGCTGTCGATGCTAACGTGGCGCACATCATGCCGGCCGTTCATCGTCACCTTGACCAGGCCGGCGCCGGATTCACCGGTGACCTCGAGTTTGGCAACGTCCTCCTGCATCTTCTGCATTTTTTCCTGCATGGCTTGCGCCTGTTTCATCAGCTCGTTGATGTTGCCGAGTTTCATGGCGTTACCTGTGTGGTCAATGAATCGATTTCTGGAACGGGGTGATCGAATCCGCAATGATTTCACCGTCGAACTGGTGCAACAGGGCAATGACATTCGGGTCGTTGCGGAACGATGCCTCGGCATCCTGTTGCTGTTGCGCGCGCTTCTGCTGTTGCACTTGCTGCGGTGTAGGCATCGACGGTGTGCCTGGCGTGATGAAAACCTGGCAGGGTTTGCCGAGGAACTGGCCAAGGGCGTCGGCCAGGCGCTTGCTGTGTGATTCATCAAACAGGCCGGCCTGCTCGTGATCCAGCGTGAAGTGGTAACTGTCGCCGTCGACCCGCTCCAGGCAGCAATGGGCAGCGGTGTTGCGGATGACGCCTGCGAGCGGCAATCGCTGCCACAGCGCCGGCCAGCCTGCGGCAGACAGGGTTTCGCCCGTCGTTGCCGGGGCAGGTGCCGGTATCGGTGTCGGGATGGATGGCACAGTAGGGGCGCGATTGATCGCGCCCTTATCAGCTGGTTGCACAGAAACCGTTGTTACAGCAGCGGGCTTCAGCTCAGTTTTTTTTTTCTCGCCGCCGGGTGCACCGTGCGGTCGGAAGGCGAGCATGCGCAACAACGCCATCTCGAAACCGGAGCGCATGTCGGGCGCGTATTCGAGGTCGCGCTGGCTGTTGAGACCGATCTGGTAGTACAGCTGCACATCCTCGGCCGTCATGCTGGCGGCGAGGTGCTGCAGGCGCTCGCGTTCGTCGGGCGACTGCTCGAGCACCGCCGGCACTGCCTGCACGATGGCGATGCGGTGCAGTTGTGACAGCAATTCGTCCAGTGCACCGCTGTAGTCGGGATTCTGTTCGGCCAGCTGCGCCACCCCTGCCAGCATGGCAGCCGCATCATTGGCCACCAGTGCATCCAGCAGCGGATGGATCAGGCGCCTGTCCATCGTGCCGAGCATGTCGCGCACAGCGGCTTCAGCCACGCTCTCGCCACCGAAGGCGATCGCCTGGTCGGTGAGCGACAGCGCATCGCGCATCGAGCCATCGGCGGCACGGGCGAGCAACCACAGCGCGGGATCCTCGAACGGGATCATTTCCTTGTCGAGGATCGCCTTCAGGTATTCAACGATTTTCTCGGGGGGAAGATTCTTCAGGTTGAACTGCAGGCAGCGCGACAGCACGGTCACCGGCAGCTTGTGCGGGTCCGTGGTGGCGAGAAGGAACTTAACGTGTGCCGGTGGCTCTTCCAGTGTCTTCAGCAGCGCGTTGAAGCTGCTGGTCGACAGCATGTGCACTTCGTCGATGAGGTAGACCTTGAAGCGGCCGCGCGCTGGCAGGTACTGCACGTTGTCGAGGATCTCGCGCGTGTCCTCGACCTTCGTGCGCGAGGCTGCGTCGATCTCGATCAGGTCGACAAACCGGCCTTCGGCAATTTCACGGCAGGCTGTGCACTGGCCGCAAGGCTGTGAACTGATGCCGGTTTCGCAATTCAGGCATTTGGCGAGGATGCGGGCGATCGTCGTCTTGCCGACACCGCGGGTGCCGGTGAACAGGTAGGCATGGTGCAGGCGGTTGCTGTCCAGCGCATTGACGAGTGCTTGCAGCACATGTGCCTGGCCGGCCATGTCGCGGAAATGTTGCGGGCGCCACTTGCGGGCAAGAACCTGGTAGCTCATGTCGGGCGCGGGGAGAGTCAGCGGATATTTATTATAGGGAAGAGGGTGGTGTCCCTGCCAGCCACACCCCGGCACACGAATTCACTGCTACCGTTGCTCCCTTCCGGGCCTGGCGGGGTTTACAGCTGTTCATTGCGAGGGAACCGACAGGGCCACCATGAAAGCCGCGCCATTATGCGGATTTGCCTGTGGCTGTGCAAGGAAACCCGGGCGCTTATTGGTACAGCTGGCAGCGCAGCAGGCGGTTTTCTCTCGGGCAGGTTTCACCGAACAGCACACCGGGTTGGCCGGCGACCGTGACGCTGGCACTGATCCAGCTGCCGGCGGCAATGCGCTTGCCGGCGCGTATGCCCTTCAGCGCGGCCAGCGGGATCCTGCAATTGCCGCCATCGACGATGGCGCTTTCGCCACCGCTGAAGCAGCGCTTGACTGCCGTGGCGTCCTGGCAGTTGATGGCGGTGAGCAGCTCGTCGAGCAGGCGGTAGTGGCGGCGGCGTGGCGTCAGTGCCGCACGGGAAAAACCGAGCATGCCGCCCGTTCCGAGGTTGGCGAGCATGCGGCGCGACAGCGACAGCATCACCGGGACGGCGGGCATGCCGAGGCGCAGCAATTGCCCGACCATCGGCAGCAGTTCCCAGTGGGCGGCCAGCCGCTGGATGCGCAGCCCGTATTCTTCCACCGTGAGCTCATAGGCCAGGTGCATCGGTACTGAGACTGGCACGGCGGGGGCCATGTCGATATGGATCAGCAGGTCCCGCACGACAGTGTTGCCGCCGCAGAAGTCGTGGCTGACCTCGAAGCGGATGTTGTTCGGTGCAATGAAGGTGTCATAGAAGCGGGCGATGCTGTCCTCCGGCGGGCGCGTGACCGGCCGTGACCCTACCGGATCCTCCACCGTGGCGCGGCGGGCGAACAGGGCCAGCCATGCGTCGCGGTTATGGCTGGCGACCGCTGCCGGGGACTGTTCAACCAGGGCGAGCATGGCGTCGGTTGGGTAGGTCTGCATGGGGGCTGCTTCCTGGCCAGATATTTGGCCATTGTAGGAGCAAATCCTTGCAAATCCTGCTGGGGGGGGGATAATTCGCAGCTCACTTTTTTGCCCGCCGTTTCGTGGAGACACCGCAGAGATGACCAAGACCTGGAATGAAACCCTGTACGACGCCTGGGGCCAACGCCATGACATCGACAAGGTCTATTTCGAGCTGGACACCGGCCACCAGCAGCTGATGATCTTCCACAACGCGCTGTTTGGCCGCGTGATGGTGCTCGACGGCGTGGTGCAGACGACCGAGAAGGACGAGTTCATCTACCACGAGATGCTGACCCATGTGCCGATCCTGGCCCACGGCAAGGCCAAACGTGTGCTGATTATTGGCGGCGGCGACGGCGGCATCCTGCGCGAAGTGTGCCGCCACCAGAGCATCGAGCACGTGACCCAGGTCGAGATCGACAAGGCCGTCATCGATATGGCCATCGAGTACCTGCCGAACCACTCGGCCGGTGCCTACAACGATCCGCGCGCCAACATCGTGATCGATGACGGCTGCCGTTTTGTCGCCCAGTGCCAGGAAAAGTTCGACATCATCATCTCCGATTCGACCGACCCGATCGGCCCTGGCGAAGTGCTGTTCACCAGCCAGTTCTACAGCGACTGCAAACGCTGCCTGAACGACGGCGGCATCATGGTGACGCAGAACGGCGTGGTCTTCATGCAGCTCGATGAAGTGAAGACCACCGCCAAACGCATGGCCAACACCTTCCAGGATGTGCATTTCTACAGCGCTGCGGTGCCCACCTATGTCGGCGGTATCATGACTTTTGCCTGGTCCACCGACAACAAGGCGCTGCGTCACCTGGATGCGAATACGGTGCGTGAGCGCTTCAAGGCTTCCGGCATCAAGACGCGCTACTATAATCCGGATATCCATGTCGCATCCTTCGCGTTGCCGCAGTATGTACTGGAAGCCATCGGCAAGGCAGATAACAGCTGATGGCAGTTGCCACGGCATCGTCCGGCTTGTTCACCGATGTGCTGTTCGACGAAGGCAAAACACGCGCCATTGTCGAGCAGCACGGCTCGCCGCTGCTGTTGCTGGACTGTGACAAGCTGGCTGACCAGTACCGGCAGTTGTCGGCGGCATTGCCGGGTGTCGGGCTCTATTATGCGGTGAAGGCCTTCCCGCACGCCGCGATTGTCAACACGCTGAACCGGCTGGGTGCCGGTTTTGATATCGCCTCGACAGGCGAGATCAACCTGCTGCGCAAGCAGAAGGTCAATCCGCGCAACACCATCCATACGCACCCGATCAAGAAAGACAAGGACATCCGTGACGCCTTGCGTTTCGGCTGCAGTACTTTTGTGGTCGACAATCCTGCCGAGATTGCCAAGTTCCGCCAATATTCACATCGTGTCGGCTTGTTGTTGCGTGTCGCGTTCCGCAGCCCGGATTGCTCTGTGGACCTGTCAAAAAAATTCGGCTGCTCACCGGAAGAGGTGCCAGCGCTGCTCAAGGCCGCCAACCAGCTCGGCCTGCATGTGAAGGGCCTGTCTTTCCATGTCGGCTCGCAGTCGACGTCGCCGGGAACGCATGTCGCCGCGATCGAGGCCTGCTCGCGCCTGATCGCCGAATACGAGGTGCCGATCCGCATCCTCGACATCGGCGGCGGTTTCCCGGTCGATTACGACCATGCTGGTGATATCGACATCCAGGCCTTCTGTGCACCGATACGCGCCGCGCTGGCGAAACTGCCTGAACATGTTGAGGTGATTGCCGAACCTGGCCGTTACCTGATTGCACCGGCGGCAGCAGCCATCACCACCGTAGTGGGCAAGGCGCTGCGCGGTGACCAGCCGTGGTATTACCTCGACGATGGTGTGTACGGCATGTTCAGCGGCCGTATCTACGATCATGCGCGCTATCCGTTGCACGTGTTCCGCACTGGCCCGCAACGGCCGTCGGCACTGGTCGGCCCGACCTGTGACAGCATTGATGTGATCGAGGAAGCGCTGGACTTGCCGGAACTCGAAGTAGGGGATCTCGTCGTCGGCAGGATGATGGGCGCCTACACGGCGGCAACGGCCACGACGTTCAATTCGCTGCCGATACCGCGCATCGTGGTGTTCAACGAACCCGGGCGGGACTGATTCCGCCCGCAGAATAGGAATAGATCAGCCGTTGCGGATGTCTTCGTCGGTGGCGTAGGACTCGCGCAGGTCCACCGGTTTGCTGGGATGCTTGCGCAGCCGGATGTTCAGAATTTCGATACCCACCGAGAACGCCATCGCGAAATACACATAGCCTTTCGGGACGTGGTAGCCGGAACCGTCAGCGATCAGCACCACACCGACCACCAGCAGGAAGCCCAGCGCCAGCATCTTGATGGTCGGGTGTTCCTCGATGAAAGAACCGATGTAACCGGCAAACGCCATCATCAGCCCGACAGACGTCACCACCGCAGCCACCATGACCGGGATCTGGTTGCTCATGCCGACTGCTGTGATGATCGAGTCGAGTGAGAACACCAGGTCGATGATGATGATCTGCATGATGATGGCGGAAAAGCTGGCCTTCACGGCACTGGACGCTTCGCCTTCCACGCCTTCAAGCAGTTGGTGGATCTCCTGGGTACTTTTCCAAAGCAGGAACAGGCCGCCAGCAACCAGGATAATGTCACGTCCGGAAACGCCATGTTCCATCACATGGAATAGCGGGGTGGTCATGCCGGCGATCCAGGCCAGGGTCATCAACAGAGCAATGCGCATGAACATGGCGAGGAATAGGCCAATGCGGCGTGCCAGTTCGCGCTTTTCCTTAGGCAGCTTCTCGACCAGGATCGAGATGAAGATGATGTTGTCGATGCCCAGCACCAGTTCCAGTGCGGTCAGGGT
>CALMIC010000174.1 GCA_937864065.1 uncultured Cellvibrionales bacterium
GAAGGCCTATGTCTATGAGTACCTTAAAGTGCTCGGTGAAGGCATCGCCAAACCGGTGGCCAACAGCATGAAGAATTTCGACAAGCACGTCATAAAGGACACGCTCGCCGAAATGGCCGCCACCGGCTGTGAGGAAGTGTTCCTCTGCTCCGCCACCGACGAGTTGAGCGAACTGGACCGGTTGCTGGAGATCCTCTAAACCCCAGGCAAGCCTCAGGGCTGCAGCCGCTGCAACAGAATCCCGTCGCAATCGGCTGCCGCTCCCGCCAGCACCAGTTTGCCATCCACCTGCACAACAGCAGCCGCTATCGTTGCGCTGCCTTGCGCCGGCAACAGCTGGCGTCCAATAACAGCACCCTCCGCTGACAACGTCACCAGCACCGGGTCGCGCCGGTCATTGGCTGTGCGCTGGTAACCCGCCAGTACCACCTTGCCGTCTGCCTGCGGCAATACCGCCGTGGCCGCAGCCGGCTCGCTGGAAGGCACCAGCACAGCGCCGCCGGTACCGAACGCTTCGTCGAGTGAACCATCGGGCAGGTAGCGCAACGCGATCATCTGCTGCGGGCTGCTGTCATCCAGGCGCGTGGTGCCGGCCACCAGCAAACTGCCATCCGCGAGCTGCGTCACGGCACTGGCCGTCGAGCGCTGCACACCGGCCTCGGTGCTGACGATGCCACCATCGCCAAAGGATGGGTCCAGCGCGCCATCCGGCAACAGGCGCAACAGGGCAATCACGGCGCCGTCGCCACTATGGCCTGCCAGCACGACACGACCATCGGCCTGCACCAGCAGCGCATTCGCCCAGGCGCGCGGGCCGGGCTTGATCACCACCACACCACCGGCGCCAAAACCGGCATCCGGTGACCCGTCGCTGTTGTAACGCACCAGCACAAAACCGTGGGCATTGTCATGGCCCGCCGCGAGGATCTTGCCATCCGCCTGCAAGGCGCCGGCCAGCGCCGACACGTTACCGATATTCAGCGTCGTCACAGCAACGCCATCGCCATCGAAGGCGGGATCCAGTGAACCATCCGGCAGGTAGCGCACCACGGCCACACTGCCCTGCGCACCACCACCCTCACTGCCACCGACAGCCACCAGCTTGCCATCCGGCTGCTGCAACAGTGCATAGGCAATGTCGCGCTTCTCGCCGAGCGACACGCGGCTGGCACCGCCACCGCCGAAACCGGTGTCCAGCGAGCCATCCGGCAGGTAGCGCAGCAGCAGGAAATCGGCGCCGAAGTCATTCTTGCCGTCGGCGGTATTGCCCGCGACAAGCAACGCGCCATCCGGCTGGGCCAGCACCGCGCGCCCCACCAGCGTCTGCGCGCCAGGCACACTGGCCAGCGGGTTGCCTGCGGCATTGAACGCGGTGTCCGGCTGCCAGCCTTGCGCGTGGGCATTGCCCGCCAGTGCGATGGCGGGCGCCAGCAGGCACATGCGGATCCATGGTGACAATGACATACGGCTTACTCCACTGAGGCATCGGGCATTCATTCGTTAATACTGCCGGCAAAATGCACGTGCGCCAAGTAGCAGACGCAAAGCCCCAATCCTGTCACCGATCTGCTGGCAATGCGCTATGCTTGTTGCCATGAATGATGCATCAGCCCACCTTCTCGACGATATCGAGCGCCTGTCGGCCCTGAACCGCGCACGGCGCGACCCGGCTATCGAGCGCCAGCTGGTGGACCTGCGTGTGCAGGCCTTCAACAGCCTGCAGTGGCCGCTGAACCCGCAGCCGTGGCCACCGGCCTGGCAGGACCCGTTTGATGCTGAAGCCCTGCATGCCAGCGGCGGCATTCCCGAGATCACCCGCGAACAGCTCAGCGCCAATGCGCTGGCCGCCGGTGTTCTGGGCCACGGTGCGCTGCTGGTGCGGGATTTCGTGCCGGCAGAACGCATCGCGCCGCTGCAGCAGGCAATCGAAGCGGCGGTCAGCAAGCGCGACCGCAAGCAGGCCGGTGACACCATCGCGACGGATGATGCCGATTACTGTCCCTCCGGATTCCTCAACAGCCAGTACAAGCTCGGCGTGGGACGCAAGTTCATCGCCGACACCGGCGGTGTGTGGGCAGCCGATTCACCGCGCGGCCTGTTCGAGGTGATGGAGCTCTACCGCGAGCTGCAGCTGAAAAAACTGCTCGGCGATTATTTCGGCGAAGCGCCGTGTGTGTCGGTAAAAAAATGGGTATTGCGCCGCGTGGACCCGATTGCCGGCGAGGCGGACTGGCACCAGGACGGCGCCTTCATGGGCAAGGATGTGCGCAGCATGAATTTGTGGATCGCCCTCTCTGATTGCGGCGGCGATTCCGTGAATCCCGGCATCGACATCGTGCCGCGTCACTTCGACCACATCGTACAGACCGGTACCGACGGCGCGCGCTTTGACTGGACGGTCGGCCCGGCTTACGTCGAAAAACATTACACCGACACGCCATGGGTGCGCCCGGCGTTCAAGGCCGGCGATGCCCTGTTCTTCGACCACATGAATTTGCACCGCACCGCGTGGGCGCCGCACATCACCGGCCGCCGCTATGCGATCGAGTGCTGGTTCTTCGCCGCCAGCGTGAATGCGGCAAACCAGATCCCGATGGTGTTCTGAGCCTCGCGAAAATCAGCGTGGATGCAATAAAAACATTACTGTTAACCAGCGTGTTCAGGGTATGACTGGTGACACCCTGGCAATAGCCACCCACACAGGTATTGCCAGCGGACCAAGTCAGTTCATGAATACCTGCCGGCAAACTGTAAACCGGCGAGTTACATGAAGACATTTTGGAACAAAAGCTACTGGCAACCGTTCCGATTCTCCAGCGGGTGTCTGTGCTGAAAGTGGTTGCCGGCACGGTCGCAGTGAACGACAGCGTACCGGTGCCGGAAGGAACAAATACCGTGACACCCACAGTACCGCCAGTGGAGCTAATAAGACCGGCTTTGAAATAACCCGATACCGAACCCGATCCGCTCCAGCAAACAGGGGAGGGATAGAGCGACTTGGGGCTACAGGTTGCCAGCCAGGGAGAAACCACCTGGAACCCACCCAGTGGTGGCAGCTTGCTGGTATCAATACTGTCCGGCATGCCGTCGCCGTCGGTATCG
>CALMIC010000175.1 GCA_937864065.1 uncultured Cellvibrionales bacterium
GCCCTGATCACCTCGTCGATGGTGATACCGGCATAGCCATACTGTGCGAACAAGCCCAGTGTGGTGCGGATGAGATGGGCGCGCATACGCTCACGGCGTTCAACCGCGATTCTGGCCCTGTAATCGACCACGTTCATCTCGCGAAGGCACCAAAAATGACAATTTTGTCGTGATGACATATCTGTCATTTCAAGACAATACAGAGCTCGCCGGCCGCCCTCAGTCCGGCACGGTGACCCGGTTGCGGCCGCCCTGCTTGGAGCGGTACAGCAGCTTGTCGACAGCGGCGATGAAATCGGCTGCCGTGTCCGACTCGCCAGGGATGATCGTGCCGACACCCTGGCTGATCGTCAGGTGCAGGCCGATGCCGGAACGCTCGTGCTCGATCATTTCGTCCACCACCAGCTCGCGGTAGCGCTCGGCCGCTGCCGCCGCTGCCGCCAGGTCTGTCTCCGGCAGCACGACGACAAACTCCTCGCCACCGTAACGCGCCACCAGATCCTGCGAGCGCGAGGCGCCTTGCAGCAGTTGCGCGACCCGCTTGAGGCATTCGTCGCCGGCCAGGTGGCCGTAGTAGTCGTTGTACTGCTTGAAGAAGTCGATATCGAGCAGGATCAGCGAGATCGGCCGCATGTTGCGCCGCGCGCTGGCCCATTCGCGCTCCAGCACCATGTCGAGCATGCGGCGGTTGGCGAGCCCGGTGAGCCCGTCCTTGTAGGACAGTGCTTCCAGCTCGCGCTGCAGGCGCAGCAGTTCTTCCTCGTTGCGCTTGCGTTCGCTGATGTCAAACATGAAGCCGACCAGAGAATCCACTTCACCGTTCTCGTCGCGGATCACATGCACCACATCGCGGATCCAGACATAGCCGCCATCGGCCGTGAGGGCACGGTAATCTGCCTCATGGTCGATGCCGGACTGCGACTGCGACACACAGAAATTGACCACCAGCTCGCGGTCGTCAGGATGCATGCGGGTGGCCCAGTCCTCGGCGCTGAGCCAACTGTCCTGCTTCCAGCCGAGCAATTCCTCGATTTGCGGCCCGATGTAAGTGAACCTCATCGTACGCCACTCGATGCTCCAGGGGATGGCCTTGGTGGATTCCAGCAGTGTCTTGTAAAACGCGCTGTCAGGTTCAACGTGTCGCTGGCCGGGCATCGTGAAAAACTCCTCTTATTATTAGCCTTACCAATGATAAGTGAATATTGCACTCATGCCGACATGGCCTGCTGCAGGCGGCGCCCTTGCCGCTCCAGCAGGTACTCGGTATTGAGGATATAGACGAGGCTGCCATCCCCCAGCAGCGTGACACCGTTGACATGCTGCACCGTCGCCAGCGCGGGATGCGCCTCCGGCACGAACACACTGCGGCTGCCTTCCACCTGCTGCACCGCCACGGCCAAGCGGCCGGCACCGGCACTGACGACCACCACACTGGCGTTGCCAGCGCGATCGACCGGCAATGCTGCGCGCTGTGCTGGTGCTGTGGCGACCGAGAGCAGCTCATCGAGTACGACCACCGGTAGCCGTTCCTGCTGGTGCTCCACCGCCGGCTGGCCAGCGAGTGAAACCAGGCGCGCCGGCGGCAACTGCAAGCTGGCCGCCACGTTGCGTGCAGGAATCGCCCACAGGCCGCGCGCCGTGCGCACGACCAGCATGTCCTGCATCGCCACCGAGGGCGGCACGGCGAGCCGGCAACGCAGGCCCCCGTCCGCAGCGGCTTCGAGGCTGAGGTGGCCGCCAATGCGGCCGAGCAACTGCCGCAGCCGCGCCAGCCCCAGCGCATTGCCGCGGGCCTGCAGGGCTTGGCCGCTGACCGTCGCGCCATCGTCGCACACACTGATCTCGACCAGCCCGTTGGCGCTGCTGGCCGCCACGGTGACGATCCCAACCACCGGCTTGCCAGCGGCCTGGCGCATGGCCGGTTCCTCGATACCGTATTCGATCGCATGGCACACCAGCTGCACCAGCGGCTCCAGCAGCGGTTCGATCATGCCCTTGTCGAGGCGTACATCGCCGCCGGTCATTTTCAGTTCCACCTTGCGGCCGCAGGCCTGCGCCTGCTTGCGGGCGATGTTCGGCAGGCGGTTCAGCACCGTGGACAGCGGCATCTCGCGCAGGTCGAGCACCGTCTGCTGCACTTCACCCATCGACGACTGCATGCGGCGGTCAGCCTCGCACAACTGCTCGCGGTAGGCTTGCAGTTCCAGCACACCGGCTTTCAGGTCGGCAAAGTCGGCAGCTGTCGCCTTGCCTTTCTGCGCCTTGTCGAGCAACAGCCGCAGGCGTTTCTGCAAGCCATCGAACTTCTCACGCGACAGCAGCGAGCCGATCATGTTACGCAGCATCACGATCTCGCCGAGGCCGGTGACCAGCTCGTCCAGCACCTCGCTGTCGATGCGTATCGTGCCGGTGGTGAGGCGGGCGGCTTCCGCCGCCACCGAAGCCGTGGGCGTTTCATGGCTATCAGCAGCCGGCTGGGCCACTGCCTGGTCACTCGCCATGTGCTCGCGCAGGCGGAAATAACGGTTGTCGGCATCGATAGCCTGCAAGGCATCGCGCACTACCGCCAGCGGTTGGTCAAATGCGACCAGGAACACGATATGGATCTGGTCTGCCTCGCCGTTGTGGCTGAAGGACGAGACATTGTGCAGGATGGTGCCGTTCTGGCTGATCCATTCCAGCAGTTCCTCGACCACCGGCTCTTCCTTCGTCATGTCGAGGTCGATCTCGTAGAGCGAGCGGCCGCTGTTCAGCATCTGGCCCAGCAGCGACTGGCCGGCAGCATCGAGGCCGCTGCGGAAGCGCTCCTGCACCGCCGGTGCAGCCTGTGGCTGCACGACGTCGTCACCAGTGCCGCCAGCAACACTGTGCTCCAGCTGGCGGGCAGCGGTGTGGATGCTGTCGACCAGGGGCGCCTCGCCCTCATCGAGCATGAAGGCATAGGGATGGTCGACAGCCCGGCCCAGCGCCGCCAGGACGGCATTGGAGGCCGGCAGGTAGCCGCGCCGGACACTGCGCACCACTTGCGCCACGTAACGGAACAAGCCATTCAGCTCGATGAAGCCGCACAGCGAGGCGCAGGCAGACAGCCGGTCGAGCAGCTGCGCGATATGTTCGCACTCAGCACCGAGCGTATCGTTGTCGGCGGCGTGGCCGGCGCGCTCCAGCGCGGTGAGCAATTCCAGTACCGCCTTGAGGAAAGGCGTGCGCAAGGTGGTACGCCACTGGCGACCCGCATCGTGAGTGGCGCAATCCACACCGTGCAGGGTTTCCAGCAGGCGCAGGCGTTCGAGCAGCTCCACTTCGTCATGCAACAGGCGCAGGCTGCCGGCACCGGCATCGGCGCTGCCGAGTGTCTTGATGATGTCGCGGCCCAGCGCCTTGATGACCGGCAGGTCCATCAGCTCGGCCATGTTGGCCATCTCGATCAGCGCGTTTTTCAGCGGCGCATCCAGTGCCGTGGCCGCGCTGAGCAGGCGCAGCGCGCGGGCACAGGATTCGGCCAGCTCCACGTACTCCGGGTCGGGGCCAGCCGCCGGCACGGCCAGTGGATCAGCCCCGACGCTGGCCGGCACCGCCGCAGCCACAGACGCTGTCGCACTGCTCGCGATGAGGCGACGCAAGGTATCCATCAGCGAACTGGCGGGTTCCGGGTCACTGCGGGTCGCCACCGCCAGCACCAGGTGGCGTTTCAAGGTTTCGACAGAAGCCAGCAGAGCATCGAGGCCTTCCTCACCGAGCACGGCCGTGCCCTTGCGCAACAGGTCGAGGTAATCCTCGCTGATGTGCGCGAGCTCTTTCATGCTCGTGAGGTCGAGCATCGCGCAACTGCTCTTGATGGTATGGAAATCGCGGAACACCTGGTGGATGTCGCACTGGCCGATGCCACGCAACAGCTCCATGTCCAGGTTGTCGAGCTGCTCACCGACTTCTTCCTGGAAAGCCAGCCAGAGTTCTTCGTCAGCTGCGCTCATGCAATTTGCCCTTCCCTTACTTCACATCAGGGTGGATGGCGTCCTGGAGGAACGCCGGGATCCCGGGGTACGGCAACTGGTACTGCACAGCCCCGAGATTCATCGCTACTTTCGGCATGCCAAAGACGGCGCTGGTGGCTTCGTCCTGGCCGATGGTCAGTGCGCCTGCCTGGCGCATTTTCAGCAAGCCGTCCGCACCGTCATCGCCCATGCCTGTCAGGATAATACCAACGGCTTTCTCACCGGCAATATCGGCGATAGAGCGAAACAGCACATTGACCGACGGGCGGTGGCCGCTGACCGTATCGCCGTCATACACACGCACGCGCAAATGACCGGGATAGCCGGCCAACGCCAGCTGCTGGCCGCCCGGGGCAATGAGTGCGGTGCCTGGCAATACCTCGTCGCCGTCCTGCGCTTCCTTCACCGTGATGCGGCACAGATCATTGAGGCGCCGGGCGAACAGGCCGGTGAAATACGGCGGCATGTGCTGCACCACGATGACACCAGGCGAATCCAGCGACAGGCTTTTGAGGATGTGTTCGACCACCGTGGTGCCGCCGGTCGAGCTGCCGATGCCGATCACCGTATAAGCCCGGTGTCCCGCCGCGCGCGGCACGACAACCGGCGCAGGCGCTTCGCGCCGCTCCGCTTTCACCGGTACCAGCCCATCGCGCCGGTGCGGCTGCTGCACCACGGCGCGCGCGGCCGCCTTGACCGAGGCGATCATCGTCTGCGTGATTTCCTCGAGGAACGACTGCAGGCCGACATTCGGCTTGGCGATGATTTCCACCGCGCCAAGCGCCAGCGCATCGACCGCAGCGGCAGCGCCGTGGCCGACATGACTCGAACAGACAACGCAAGGCGTCGGGCGCGTCTGCATCACGTGGCGGATGAAATCGAGCCCGTGCATGCCCGGCATCTCGAGATCGGTGATGATGACATCGGGCCACTGCTTTTCCATCTTGCGCAGTGCGATCGACACATTGGCTGCTGTGCCGAGCACCTCGATGTCGGGATCTTCCTCCAGCAACATCGACAACACCGTGCGCACGGTGGCGGAATCGTCGACGATGAAGACTTTCACCGTCATGCCACAGGCTCCTGTGCCGCACCGAGCTGCTCGCGGTGGCTGCTGGCCATGCTGAACAGGTGGTCGAGGTCGAGGATCATCACCACACTGCCGTCACCCAGCAGCGACACGCCGCCGAATGCGGGCAGTGCAGCCAGGTCAGGGTGCACCTCGCGCACGATCAGTTCCTGGCGCCCGATGACTCCGTCGATCATCAGGCCAAGCCACAGGTCATGGTGCAGCAACACCACCACCTCGCGCGCAGTGCCAGGCAACACCGGTTGCGGCACACGGCCGAGCAGGTGCGACAGTGTGCAGACCGGCAGCACGCCGTCGCGGAACTGCAGCGCCGACTGGCCGTTGACCAGCTGCAGCTGGGCCGGGTCGATCGCGATGATCTCGCTCACCGCCCGCAGCGGCAGCGCATGCGCATGCTCGCCGTCGCGCACCAGCAGCACGCCCTGGATCGCCACCGACAGCGGCAGGCTCAGGTGGAAACGCGTGTACTCGCCCGGCACCGAATCGACACGCACACTGCCGCCGAGGCTGGTGATGCGCGTGCGCACCACATCCATGCCCACGCCGCGGCCGGATGTCTCGGTGATCTTTTCCGCCGTGGAAAAGCCCGGCATGAAGATGAGGTCGCGGATACGTTCGGCGGAGAGCGACTGCTCATGCGGCGCCACCAGGCCGAGGCGGCGCGCCTTGTTCTCGATGCGCTGCAGGTCGAGGCCCTTGCCGTCATCGCTGATCTCCAGCTGCAGCATGCCGCTGTCCTGCGAGGCGCGTATCGTCACCGTACCGGTGGCAGGCTTGCCTTTGGCGAGCCGCTCGGACGGCGTCTCGATGCCATGGTCGATCGCATTGCGGATGATGTGCACCAGCGGCTCCATCAGCGTGTCGACCATGCGTTTGTCGACCTTGACCTCGGCGCCTTCGGTGACGAGATCGACATCTTTCTGCGAACTCTCGCTGGTTTTCTTCACCAGCACCGGCAGGCGGTTGAACACAGCATTGATCGGCACCACGCGCAGGTCGAGTACATCCTGCTCGATCTGTTTCAGCGCACTGCTGACTTCGTAATCGGTTTCGGTGACGAGCTGCTGGTAATCCTCGAACACGGCCAGCAAGTCGTGGATGGCAGCCAGGTCCTGCTGTTGCCAGTCTTGCGGCTGTGCACTCTCGAGCAGCGCGCGCGACTGTGCCAGTGCGGCCTCCACGGCAGCGCTGTGCACGGCATGCGAGAAACGGTGCTCACGCATCGCCATGTGGCCGACGTTGGCCACCAGCGTGTCCAGCGTCTGCGCATTGACGCGCATCGTCTCGCCACTGGCAGTCTCCTGCCGCACACTGGCTGCCTCATCGGCTGGCGCTGTGCTGGTGGCCAGCACAGCGGGCCCTGCGGCTTCAGCAGCGGCGGCAACTGTAGCGGCACAGGCCGCCAGTGCAGCCACCAGCTCGTCATCGCCGGGCGGATTCTGTTGCGAATCGGTCACCTGCGCCAGCTGGCGCTTCAGCGCATCGACCGCGCGCAACAGCAATGCATAGCTGTCGGCATCCACCGGCCGCTCATGCTTGCGCAGCACGAACAACAGGTCCTCACTCGCGTGCGCCACCTGCTCCATCGAATGGAAATCCATCATCGAGCCACTGCTCTTGATGGTGTGGAAAAAACGGAACACTTCGTTGACGTCGATGGCGGCCGGCGTGCGCGCACCCGGTTCGAGTGCCGCTTCCAGCCCCTCCAGCTGTTCGGTGACCTCGGCAACGAAGACGGGCCACAACTGGTCGCGCATGCTGCTCATTTACTTGCCCGACATGATGCAGCGGTGGATGGCTTCCAGCAGCTCGGCGCCGCGCTTCTCCTCGAAATCGACACTGAGTACCCCGGAAGGTTTGGGGATGATGTCGGAGGCACCGAGTTTCAGCACCGTGGCAGCCTGCGGCGAGTCAATGCTGGCCACCGACGAGATGATGATGACCTTGGCGCGGCTCACCATGCGGAAGCGGCGCAGGAACTCGATGCCATCCATGCGCGGCATCTCGATATCGAGCAGCACCACATCCGGCGCCAGTTCGGCGATCTTCTCCAGCGCCTCGACACCATCGGCGGCCTCACCAGCCACCTCGAGCTCGGGACTCTTCTCCACGATATTGCGGATGATGCGCCGCATCAGGAAAGAATCGTCGACAATCAGCAGGCGATAAGTCTTGTCAGTCACGGCCCTTGCCTCCAAAGAATCTTGCGGGTCTGTTCATACGCATCCTCACGCCAGTGGCCGCACAGCTGCCGCTGCCGACCAGGCCAGTTTTTCCGGGTTGAACATCGAATACAGCTCGTCGCCATAACGCGCCACGGCCGCGACATACGCCTTGCCGGCGTGCACCGACTGCGTGATGTCCTTCGCCGGTAACTGCAGCACCTCATGCGTGTGGCTGACGCGCACGGCATAGCTCGCCTGTGCATGTTCGATGACGACGTATTCACTCCAGCCATCGAAACTCGCCGGCACATCCGGGTTCGCGTTGACCACCGGCACCACACGCCCGTCGACATCGATGGCACCCAGCACATGGCCCGCCTCAGTGTCGAGCGGCTCGCACGGCCGGTAGGCCACGATGCGGTTAATGCAATCGAGCGGAATGGCAAAACGCTCGCCGGCGATACTGACCGCGAGGCATTCGACAGCTGCCTGCTCCGCACCGACCATCGTGTCGAGCACGTCCGGCGCGAACTGGCGCAGCTCGTCCAGCTTCTGCATGTTCAGCAGGCGCTGCGGCTCCACCAGCATCGCCAGCTCGCCGTCGCGGGTCTCAAGTACCGCCGCGATGGCACTGTCCGGGTGGTGGATCGGCGTGACTGCCGATGGCGCATAGTCCTCGATGCCACTGACCTCATCGACCAGCACGCCATAGGTAATGCCATCCTGGTTGACCATCAGCGCCCACGGCGGCAGGTCAGCGCCGTCCGGCACGACCTGGCCCAGCAACGCCGGCAGCGAAGCCATCACGAACGGTTCACCGCGCAGCGGGCTCACGCCGGCCAGCCAGGCCGGTGCACCGGCCAGCGGCGTACACGCCTGCCGCTCGACCAGCTCGATGATGCTGCCCAGCACAAAGCCGTAACGCGCACCGGCGGCCATGACCGCCAGCACCTGCACATTTTCCTCGGCCGCCGCCTGGCGCTGCGGCGCCTTGCCCACCAGCCCGGGCTGCCCCGATGGCAACGGGTTGGCGCGCACCAGCAGGCCGACCTGCGCCGGGTCGACCAGCAACACGTCCTCGCCAGCGTGGCTGAAACGACCGGCGAGGCAGCGGTCAGCTGCATCCCCTGCCGTTGCTGGCAGGCGCTGCACCTGCGCGACGTCAATGCTGATCCTGTCACCGACCTGCTGCACGCGCAGTGCACACGGTGTGCGGCCGGTATCGAGCAGCAGCAAGGCCTCACCGGGCGCAGGAACGCCAGTCCCGGCAAACAGCCGGCCCAGGTCCAGCTGCGTGGCGATACGGCCATCGATGTTGACCAGCCCCTCGATATAGCCAGGCACAAACGGCAGCGGCGTCACCGGCCCCGGGCGTGCCGCCTCATGGCAACAGCGCGCCTCGACCGCGTAGCGTCGGTTGCCGATCAGCAGGGTGAGCAGTTCAGCGGTTGCGGATGACATGCTACGGCTTCCTGTAAATCACACATTGCGGCAGGGCGTGCTTCACCACCGCACCCGCCGTTTCCGGCGCATCGACCAGGCCGAGGAAGAGCACGCCCTCGGGCTGCAGGGCATCCGCCAGCATCTGCACGATGGCTTTCTGCGCCGCATTGTCGATGTAGATCAGCACATTGCGGCAGAACACCACATCGATGTCGCGCAGGAAAGCGATGCGGCTGACCAGGTTGAACACGCGGAACTGGCAATAGCGCGCGAGCTGCGGCTTGACCTTGTAATAGCGGCGGGTGTTGCCGGTGTCGGCGTGGGTCGGCGCACCCGCCTCGGTGAAAAAGCGCAGGTAGGGCTGCGGGAACTTGCGGAACGACGACAGCCCGTCCTCGCGCGAGCAATACATGGCTTCCTTCGCGAGGCGGATGGCCTGGCGCGAAATATCGCTGCCGTGTACCTCGAGGCTCCAGCCGGGTGACAACACGTATTCGCCCGGCGCCTGTTCACGCGCAAAGCCCTGGCTGGCCAGCACTTCCAGCGCAATCATCGCCAGCGTGTACACCTCTTCACCCGAAGAGCAGGCCGCCGACCACAACACCAGCCGGTGCGCGCCCGCCTGGCGCGCCTTGGCCTGCACCAGCGCCGGCAGCACATGCTGGCGCAGCGCTTCCAGGTGCACCATCTCGCGGAAAAAATAGGTTTCGTGGTTGGTGAGATCCTCAACCAGCGCCACCAGGTCGGTGCGCTGCGGGTCCTTTTCCACCGCCTGCAGCCAGGCGGAGAAATCCTTCGCCGGCATGTTGCTGAACACTTTCTGCAACTTGAGCTGGATCTGGTTCGAGGCGCGGAACCCGGCAAACTCGCGCAGCATCGTCATCAACCGGTTGATCTGGGCATTGACCTCCCGGTCTGCGGCAGGCCTTGCTGCAATGGTTCCTGGCAAACCGGGCGTCAGTGGCATCGTTAGCCCCGTTCCCTGGAGGGTTCGAAGAACGCCATGTTGAACGACTGGTACTTGCCGTTGCGGTTGAGCGGCTCCAGCAGGCGCGCCGTGTGGCCGGCCTCGGCATCGCCCTGGCGCAACACCAGCACCTGTCCCGCCGGCAGGCCGATGTTTTCCATCAGGATGCCGAAATGCTGGCGGGCACCGACCGGGTTACTGATGACAAAACCTTTCATCAGCCGGCCGTATTCCGCAGCGCGCCCTGGCCGGGTCAGCACCGTGCGCATCAGCACCGGGATCACCCCGTTCGACAGGATCGAGATGCCGGTCTGGCAACAGTTGCGGCTCAGGTAGCGGATCCACACCACCTGGCCGAGCTTGCAGCGACCGTCAGCAGGATCCTGCAGGATCACCAGTTCATCCACTGACAAGGCACTGGACGACTGCTGCTGCCACTCGAGGCAGAAACCGGTGCTGCTGCTGTCAACCACGCGCGGCGTGAACACCGGCACGCCGTTGCCGTCCGGCAAGGCCTCGATAGCGGCCAGCGGCGGCGCTTGCCCGCCGAGGCTGAAATCCAGCTTGCGCTCGCTGAAGTCATCACCGAGGCTGTCGTCATCGTCCGGCCAGGTCGCCGGCAGCCCGGCCAGTTGCCAGGCACTGTTGAGCCCCACGCTCACGCGCACTGTCTGCTCACCAGCCACCGGATTTCGCTCGGCCAGCCGCTCCTGGTACACGGTCCAGTTGTTGAGGATGCGCGCGGTGGTCCAGGCCGGCAGCGTGTAGCGCGCACCGTCGACAAAACGCTGGTGCACATGCGTTTTCTGCAGTTTCTCGACCAGCTTGTCGAAATCGAAACAGAACAGCGACTTCGGGAATTCGGTCAACGTGCAACTCAGCGCCGGCACCTGCATCGTCGCCGGATCCATGCACAGGCGCAGCTCGCCCGACGCCGGGTCATACTTGCGCACAGACACCAGCTTGACCCAGTCCTTCAGGTGCTCGGCCAGCGCGGCGATGTCCTCGACCACGAGGTTGCGCGAGCCGGACGCAGCCAGCAGCATGATGTACAGGTAGATCTGGCGCACGTTGAGCGTCACATCGGCAAAGGCCAGCTTGTCCGGCATCGTCTGGTTGAAGACGTTGTAATCCTCGGCGATGCGGTACAGCTGGCCGAGGTGGCGCCAGACGCCTTTCGGCACGTCCATGTACAGCTGCAGGTAGCACTGGATCAGCCGCGCCTTGTCCGACAGTGCGCGGTGGATCGCACTGCCCATGATGAACACCTGCGAATCGCCGTGGTGGCGCGCCTCGTCGATGATGCTGTCATAGGTGTCGGTCAGGCGGGCAAAGACCTCGATCGCCTCGAACAGCAGCGCGCTGGTTTTCGAACCCGGCAGCACGGTCTTGCCGAGGAAGCGCGAGGTGACGGCAAACACCTTGCGGTAGATGATCGAACGCACGGCCTCCAGCAGGGCAAACGCCTGCACCGGCTCGACGTCGAGCTCTTCGATCACTTTCAGCACCAGGTTCAGGTACTGGAACTGGTGGCTGGCCGAACCGCTGATCTCGCCGAACTCGCTTTCGATGCGCGACGGCGGCGTGACCTTGAAAAACTGTTGCAAGTCCTTTTCCAGGACGAGCTGGCTCTGCAGCGACCCGAAATCGTTGAGGACTTCCTGGCTGTGCAACTTCACCAGCATGGATCGCTCACTCCCGGAGGATTCTATTCAAACCAGATCGCGACACTGGAGCCGGAATCTTTCCATTTCAGCGGTACCACATAGGCCTGCCGCGCCTTGCCGGTATCGATCTGCACCGGGGCATCGCGGAAAATCTTCGGCGTGGAGAGATTGAAACCGCTGCCATAATGCGCCCGCGCATTGCCGGCAATCGAGTTGGCGATCTCGCCGACCAGGTCGGCAATCAGCTCGTCGTCGATCGAGGTTTCACCCATGTTCTCCAGCAGGCGCTGGATCAGCGCCAGCGGCGCGGAGAAGAAAATGCGACCGTGCTTGTCACCCGTGATATCGATCACGCCAGTGAATTCATAGAACGGCGTTTCGTGGGCATTGCTGACGAGCGTGGGCTGGCCGACCACAATCTCGCCCTTGCCGAGGTTGATATCGAAAAACCTCGTCGCGGACTCGATGAATATGCCGAGATCAGCTTCTTTCATGCTCACACCTCAAGGACGAGCAGGTCGCGGATTTTCGCGGCCAGCTCGTCGTCATCGAACGGTTTTTTGAGGAAACCCTTGGCGCCGTTCTTCAACGCCTCCATCGTGGTGGCCTTGTCTGACAGCGCGGAGATCACCAGGATCAGCACAGTCGGGTCGATCGCCACCAGCTGCTTCACGCACTCGATGCCGTCCATCTCGGGCATCGTGATATCCATCGTCACCAGTTTCGGTTTCTCGCGCTTGAAGGTTTCCACGGCTTCCACGCCGTTCGAGGCGGTCAGCACGTCGTAGATACCGATGGCTTCCACCGCGCGCTGGATCTTGCCCCGCATCACGCGGGAATCGTCAACTACCATCAACTTCATAATGCAACCTGTCTCTGTTGGCCGGGGTTAGTAAATCGTCTGTCAGTCTTGCACGCGGAAAAACGCCATCAGTGCCTTGAGCTGTTCGGCCTGCGTGCTCATCGCGACCGCCGTGGCCGCGAGCTCCTCGGACGCCGTGGAGTTCTGCTGGGTGATCTCGTTCAACTGCATCATGGCATTGTTGACCTGGCCGACGCTGGTGGCCTGCTCGCCGGAGGCGGCGGCAATTTCCTGCACCAGCTCGGAGGTTTTCTGGATCGCCGGCACCATGTCTTTCAGCAAGCCGGCCGCCTGGTCGGCCACCTGCACCGAGGAGCCGACCATCGCGATGATGTCCTGCGCCGCCACCTTGCTCAGTTCGGCGAGCTTGCGCACCTCGCCGGCCACCACGGCAAAACCGCGGCCCTGCTCACCGGCACGTGCGGCCTCGATCGCGGCATTCAATGCCAGCAGGTTGGTCTGGTAGGCGATGTCATCAATGACCTGTACTTTCCTGGCGATATCTTTCATGGCTTCGGTGGTCTTCTCCACCGCATCACCACTGTCGAGCGCCTGGCGCGCGGCCTGCACGGCCATCGCATTGGTGGCACTGGCATTGTGGCTGTTCTGGCTGATCGATGCAGTCATCTCCTCGACCGTGGCCGAGGTTTCCTCCACCCCGGCCGCCTGCTCGGTCACGCCGCTGCTCATCTGCGTCGCAGTGGCACTGATCTGTTCGGCAGAAGCGGCAATCTGGTTGGCAGCGGCGCGCACCTCGTTCACCGTCTGCGTCAGTTGTTGCACCATAGCCTTCACATTGGATAACAAGCTGCCCTGGTCGTTGGCCGCGACGGCAATCGGCACGGCGAAGTTGCCATTGGCCACTTCGCGCATGATGCCGTTGACCACCGCCGGCTCGGCACCGAGCTGGCGGAACACGCTTCGCAGGATCTGCAGGGTCAGCAGCAGCAGCACCACCAGTGACAGCACAAATGCCACAGCAACGGCCCTCGTGGCCATGGTCGCACTCTGCTTGCCGTCCTGTTCTGCTTTCAGCACCGCGTCCAGCATCATTGTATCGATCTCTCCGAGCGGCCCTTCCAGGTCGCGGAACGCCTTGACGAACATCATCACCTTCAGCGGATCCACCTGGCCATTACTGTCCAGTGCTTCCTTGACCAGGACGTCTGCATCTTGTTGGTACTGCTCCAGCAGGGGCTTCACTTCCTGCAGTTTCGCGTCAATTGCCTCGCCATGGCTGAAGGCCAGGTTATCGGCGAATGCCTGGCGCTGCTCGGCAATGTGCTCGGCCAGGTCATCGCGCACAACGCCTTCCATTTCCTCGTCCTGCTGCTGGCCGATATACATCGCCACGAACACGTCGGAATGGATGGCGTCGTGCGTCATATCGACCACCATCTGGTTTTTGAGTCCGGCAGACTCCTGGGCCATCTTGCTGATCTGGCCCGTCAGGGTGTTGGTGATCCAGTAACCGGTTCCCGCCACGGCGGACAGCAACAGCAAGGCAGCCAGCGCAAACAGCACCAGGCTCTGCTTGATGGACAGGGTTAATTTCATCGGTCGCTCCATCGCCAGGGGGCGAGCCTGCAGGCGCAGGCAAAAAAGGCTTGTTCTTAGTTAGCCGATGCTACAGACGATATATTACATTGTCGACACGACCCCGCCGTGGATGCCCGCATGCCGCGCCATTGCTTGATCCCCGTCATCCGCCAGGCCCTGCTGGCCGCCGCCCTGGCCCTGCTCACGGCCTGCAGCAGCCAGCCAGTCGCGCCACCCGATCCCGCCGCCGCCAACGAGGTGCTGTTCAGCGCGATGAACCAGGTGGGCAAGCCGTACCGCTACGGTGGTAACTCGCCCGCCACCGGCTTCGACTGCAGCGGCCTGGTCGGCTACGTGTACCGGCAGGGAGCAGGCATCAGCCTGCCGCGCACCGTGGCGGCGATGGACGGGCTACCCGGCCCCGCGATCGCCCGCGACGCGCTGGCCAACGGCGACCTGCTGATCTTCGCCACCGGCGGCGGCCGCCGGCCGGACCATGCCGGCATCTATGTCGGCCAGGGACGCTTCGTGCATGCACCCAGCCGGGGCGGGGTTGTCCGGCTGGACCAGCTCGGCGACCGCTACTGGGACAACAGTTTCCTGCGCGGCCGGCGGCCGCTGGCGCGCTAGCCCCGCTACTTACCCACACCAACCATTACCGACTAACAATACAGGAGCCACCCCCATGCAGACACCACCCGCCATGCCAACCACCACCCTGCTTGCCGGCAAGATCGCCGTCGGCGCCAGCTGGCTCATTGCGCTCGGCGCGCTGGCCCTGGCCCCGGCCGACAGCACCTGGCACAGCGTCGGCTTCTGGCTCACCGCCTTCCTCGCCGGCAGCCATGCGCTGGAGCTGGTGATCTACGGCCCGTTCCTCAAGGCCGCCAAAGCCACCGGCGCCGACTACCTGCAAGTGTTCCTGTTCGGCATCTTTCACAGCAGCGGGCTGAAGGCCGACCGCTGACGCACACCAGTACGATGGCGCGCCAGCCGTTCACCCTGGCCGATCTCGCGCAGGAGTGCGTGATCGAGACCGGCTGCTACCGCCTGCACGGCCCGCACCCTGCCCGCACCACCGGCGCCAAGGTGTTCGTGCCGGCGGCGCTGCAGGCACGCTACCCGTACAACGCGTCGGCGTATGTGTTCCTGCAGCAATTGCGCAGCGCGATCCGCGAGTTCGGCACGCTCGAGTTCCCCGGCCTGCCGCTGAACCGCAGCAACCACACCATCGCCATGCGCTCACCGCGCGAGCACGGCTACAGCAACAATCCCTACCTCACCGGTGAATGCCAGCACCTGCACCAGGACACCCCGCCCTACCCCACGGCCTTCTGGCTGGACGAGGAGCGGCGCTACTTCGCCACGTGGATCGTGTCAGCACCCGGCCTGCAGCGCTATGCGCAATTCACCCGCGAGCATCCCGGCCTGTCGATGAACGATGTGCACCGCACGCTGGTGCCGGAGAGCCTCGCCAACGGCACCGGCATCGTGCTGAACCACTCACCCGGTTTGCTGCTGCTCGATAACAGCGAGCACAGCCAGCTCTACCACGCGCGCACCTGCCGTTTTGAGGCGATTACGCGCGAACCGGACTACACGCACGACGCACCGATGTACGCCTACAACGAGATCGGCCTGCTGCACTACCTCGACACGATGGACGAACGCCGCGGCGAACAGGATCGCGATACCGCAGAGCAGCGCGAGATTGCCGCGTTCATGCAGGCGGAGCAGTGGTAGGCAACGCACCTCACCCCAGCAC
>CALMIC010000176.1 GCA_937864065.1 uncultured Cellvibrionales bacterium
AATCGTGCCAACGTTCACGTGCGGTTTCTTGCGCTCAAATGCTGCCTTTGCCATGTTGATTACCTCTGGTTAATGCCTGGTGTATTAATCGGATTTGGTTTTGTTCTTCGCGATAATTTCCTGGGCGACGTTGTTTGGCGCCTCGGAATATTTCGCAAATTCCATCGTGTAGGTTGCACGACCCTGGGTAGCGGAGCGCAGGGCGGTCGCATAACCGAACATTTCGGCCAGCGGCACTTCAGCGTTGACGACCTTGCCTGACGGGCTATCGTCCATACCAAGGATCAGGCCGCGGCGACGGTTCAGGTCGCCCACCACGTCACCCATGTTGGCTTCTGGTGTGACCACTTCCACTTTCATGATCGGTTCAAGCAGTACTGCACCGCCCTTGTGCGACAATTCTTTCGTTGCCATGCTCGCAGCGATCTTGAACGCCATCTCGTTCGAGTCAACATCGTGATAAGAGCCGTCAAACACGCTAGCTTTGAGGCCAAGCAGTGGATAGCCCGCCAGAACCCCGTTTTTCATCTGTTCTGCAATACCTTTCTGGATCGCCGGCACATATTCCTTGGGAATGACACCGCCAACGATTTCATTCACGAATACGAGATCAGCACTGTCCTGGTCTTCTGCAGGTTCGAAACGGATCCAGCAATGGCCGTATTGGCCGCGCCCACCAGATTGGCGCACGAACTTGCCTTCGATCTCGCACTTGTTGCGGATGCGTTCACGGTATGCCACCTGCGGCTTGCCGATATTCGCTTCGACACCGAACTCGCGCTTCATGCGGTCGACGATGATATCGAGGTGCAATTCGCCCATGCCGGAAATAATCGTCTGGCCGGTTTCCTCATCCGTGCGGACGCGGAATGAAGGGTCTTCCTGTGCCAGCTTGCCGAGAGCGATGCCCATTTTTTCCTGGTCAGGCTTGGATTTCGGCTCCACAGCCACCGAGATAACCGGCTCAGGGAACTCCATGCGCTCCAGTGTGATGATGTTGTCTAGCGCACAAAGGGTTTCACCCGTGGTGACATCCTTCAAACCGACTGCAGCCGCGATATCACCGGCAAGCACCTCGCTGATTTCCTGGCGGCTATTGGCGTGCATCTGCACAAGGCGACCAATACGCTCCTTGCGCTGTTTCACTGAGTTATAGACGCTGTCCCCACTGGATAGAGTTCCAGAATAGACCCTGATAAACGTCAAGGTACCTACAAAAGGATCAGTAGCAATCTTGAACGCTAGCGCGGAAAATGGCGCATTGTCATCTGCCTGGCGACTGGCTACGGTCTCGCCATCTTCCAGCACGCCCTGGATGGCCTTGATTTCGGTCGGCGCTGGCAGATATTCAATAACAGCATCCAGCACGGCCTGTACGCCCTTGTTCTTGAATGCCGAGCCACCAAGCACCGGAATAATCTCACCCGCAATCGTACGCGCGCGCAGTCCCTGTTTGATTTCCTCCTCCGTCAGCTCGACACCCTCAAGATACTTGTTCATGAGGTCTTCGTTCGCTTCGGCAGCAGCCTCAACCAGGAACTCACGCATCTTCTGGCATTTGTCGACAAGATCAGCCGGGATGTCCTTGTATTCGAAGGTCATGCCCTGGTCAGCCTCATTCCAGATAATGGCCTTCATCTTCACAAGGTCAACCACACCCTTGAATTCGTCTTCCGCGCCAATGGTCATCTGCAGCGGCACAGGGTTTGCACCAAGGCGCTCCTTGAGCTGCGACACCACGCGCTCAAAGTTTGCACCTGTACGATCCATTTTGTTCACGAAGACCATGCGAGGCACGCCGTACTTGTTGGCCTGGCGCCACACTGTCTCAGTCTGTGGCTGTACGCCGGACGAACCACACAGCACCACTACCGCACCGTCCAGCACGCGCAGTGAACGCTCAACCTCGACAGTGAAATCCACGTGCCCGGGAGTATCGATAACATTCACACGATGTTCGGGAAACTGACCTTGCATACCGCGCCAGTAGCAAGTGACCGCCGCAGATGTAATGGTTATACCGCGCTCCTGCTCCTGCACCATCCAGTCAGTAGTGGCTGCGCCGTCATGCACTTCGCCCAGCTTGTGCGAAAGACCGGTGTAAAAAAGCACACGCTCGGTCGTTGTGGTTTTGCCTGCGTCTACGTGTGCGCAGATACCGATATTGCGATAGCGCGCGATGGGGGTTTTACGTGCCACGTTGTTTCTCCAGAATCCAGTACTTGCCAGTTAACTCGTGCCAGGTTTCAGAACCGTTAAAAACGCAAAGGCGACTAAGAATGTTAGCCGCCTCGCGCGCCAGACCCACAGGCCAAGCCAGTTCCGAAAAATTTTTAGAAACGATAGTGCGAGAAAGCCTTGTTGGCTTCGGCCATGCGGTGAACGTCTTCACGCTTTTTGACCGCAGCACCCTTGCCTTGCGAGGCATCCATCATTTCACCAGCAAGACGCTGGCGCATGGACTTCTCGCCACGGTTGCGGGCATATTCCACCATCCAGCGCATTGCCAGCGCATTACGACGGGAAGGACGCACTTCAACCGGCACCTGATAGGTGGCACCACCGACACGACGGGCCTTGACCTCAACCATCGGCGCAATATTTTCCAGAGCCTGCTCGAAAACTTCGAGCGGATCCTTGTTGAGTTTTTCCTTGACGATATCCAGCGCGCCATAAACGATGCGCTCGGCAACTGATTTCTTGCCGCTTTCCATCACATGGTTGACGAATTTTGCCAGCAGCTGGCTGCCGAACTTGGGATCTGGCAGCGCTTCGCGCTTGGCCGCCACTCTTCTTCTTGGCATGACTTTACCTCTCGGTTCAGGTTGATCCGGGACTACGACAACGAGCCCGGCCTTACTTTTTAAAAAAGAATATTACTTGGGACGCTTGGCGCCGTACTTGGAACGGCGCTGCTTACGATCTTTCACGCCAGCGGTATCCAGGCTGCCGCGCACGGTGTGGTAACGCACACCCGGCAAATCCTTGACACGGCCGCCACGAATCAGGACCACGCTGTGTTCCTGCAGGTTGTGGCCTTCACCACCGATGTAGGACGACACTTCATAGCCATTGGTCAGGCGAACACGGCACACCTTGCGCAACGCCGAGTTCGGCTTTTTCGGAGTGGTGGTATACACACGAGTACAGACGCCACGACGCTGCGGGCACTGTTGCAGTGCCGGCACATCACTCTTGGCTGCCTTGCGCTGTCTCGGCTGACGAACCAGCTGGTTGATTGTTGCCATTGATTAACTCCACTTTGAAGCCCGGCAAACCGGTCAATAG
>CALMIC010000177.1 GCA_937864065.1 uncultured Cellvibrionales bacterium
CCCAGCACATCACCGGCGGTGGCGAGGTAACGCCCGTCGCCCTGCGGCCGCAGGATCCACGTGCGGTACTGGATTTCACCGTCATTGAATTCAAAGCGCTCCTCCAGCGTGCCGACGCCGTCGCGCCAGTAGGCGTTGATCGTGGCATTGAACGTGCGCGTGACGTCGCCGCTGCGGTTTTTCAGCACCCCGTGCGCCGTGAGTGGCCCGTTGAAGAACTGCTCGGGCGCGAAGGCTGGTTGCAGTGGCCGGTATTGCTGCACGTCGGTACCCGTACAGGCACCGAGCAGCAGGGCGCAGCAGAGCAGCAGGGCTTTTTTCATGGCGACCTCCTCAGAATTCGCGCGCGTCCTGCATGCGCTGTTGGTAATCCCAGCCGTTGATGTAGGCCGGGCAGAGCCGGATCGCCACTTCGTCATCCGCGCGGGACAGCAGCCATTGCGCCAGCCGGCTCTCCTCGCGGATGAAATAACGCTTCAGCAGTTTCGGCAGCATCTCGCGGCCTTTTTCCGCAATGATGTCGACCGTGCCGTGGCCGCGTGCACCGGCATAGGGCGGCTCGTTGTTGGCGATCTCGAAGCCGACGCGCGGGTCCTTGTACAGATGCTTCAGCAGCTTGGCGTCCTTGTGGGTGACACACCAGAACGCCTCGCCATCGAACAGGAACCACAGTGGCACGATCAGCGGGAAGCGGTTGTCGGTGTTGCAGGCAATGCGCAGCGGCGTGCGCGAGGCCTCGATGAAGTTGGCCAGCCGGCTGTCGTCGTGGATGCGGCTCAGCACGTCAGCGGGTGTGGTCTGCAGGCTCATTGTTTTTTTCTCCCTGGGCGAATTGCGGCATGGTGTCGTAGGTGTAGCGGATCAGCACTGTCTGGCGCTTGTCGTCAGCATCGGTGATGTTGGACAGGCCCTGGTAGCGCCGCAACAGTTTTTCCTGCGCATCGTAAGCGACGTGGATGTCGGGTATGGCCCAGCCGATCAGCCGGTTGCGGCTGCTGGCGACGAAATAGCGGTAGTCGTCGCGCTGCTCGGCAATGGCCGATTCAATCGCCGGCACGGCGCGCATCGCCATGTCCAGCGTCACCAGCGGATCGGCGACGGCGAACGCGAATGGCACGGTGTCGCCGGCTAACAGCCGGTCCCAGTGCTGGCGGATGAAATGGTCAAAACCGGCGTCGATCACCAGGTCGGCTGCCGGCGCCAGTGTGTGCTGGTGCGGTGCGTGGCCGTCCTGCTGGCGGAACACCAAGAACTGACCGTCCTGCCAGCGGCTGCCGGTGCGGCGGCCAAAGCGCTGGTCCACCAGCTCGTACAGCGGTGTGTTGTAACCCTGCGCGTAGTGGATTTGCTTGCTGGCCAGCAGGCGGCCATCCTGCCCCAGGTACTGCACCGAGTGCCGCGTGGTACCGATCTCGTGGATCTCGCGATAGGCGGGTTCGCTGCTGTCGACGTGGCTTGCCTCACCGGTGACGCGCAGGCGGATAGGGTCAGCCTGCGCCGTTGTTGTGATGACAAGCAATGCCAGTGACAACAGCAGTTCAGGCAGCAGACGTGGTCGCATCGGGCATCCTCCTCGCCAGGCAAGCAAACAGCGGTGTCATGATCGCCCATAACACGGCGTGCAGCAGCAGGAACACCCACATACTGCTGCCGGCAGACGCGGCGCCGAGCTGTATGCCGGCGTAGTAGGTCAGTGGGCCGGCGATGGCGCCGAGTGCCGCCGCGAACCACAGGCGGCCCTGTAGCCATTGCAGGCCGTGGCGGAACAGCGTGGCAAACGACAGCCACAAGGCTGCCAGCCACAGTGGTGCCGGTAACAGGGGTGCCGGCAGCAGGCCGCTGAACGTGTGTGCGTTGTTGTACTCCATGTAGCCGAGGGCCGCGATGCTGCTGTCCACACCGTAGCCGATCGCGGCGACCTCGCCCAGCAACGGCCAGTCCGCATCACTGCCGAGCCACTGGCGGTAGATGAGCAGGTGCAGCAGCGCCGCCACTGCCCACGCATCGCCGCCTAGCACGCAGGCAAACCACACCAGCTGCGTCAGCAGCAGGTTGGCGATGGTACGCTGTGTTGCATCGCCCATGGCAGCCGGCCTTCAGTGATCCGTGTGTTTCTGGAACAGCAACTGCTGCGTGCCGATGCTGCCTTCTAGGAATCCGCCTTCGCAGTAGCAGAAATAGTATTCCCACATGCGGATGAATGGCAGGTCGAAGCCCAGTGCCATCACCTGCTTCACATTGAACAGGAAGCGTTGCCGCCAGTGGTTCAGTGTGCGCGCATAATCGAGCGTGATATCGCTGATGCTGGTCAGTTCCAGTGCCGTGTGCTCCTGCGTGATTTGCTTCATGCGCTGCACGGTCGGCAGGCAGCCGCCGGGGAAGATGTACTGGCGGATGAAATCGGTTTCGCCGAGGTAGCTTTCGTACAGGTCCTCGCGGATGGTGATGGCCTGGATCAGCGCCTTGCCGCCCGGTTTCAGCAGGCGGTCGCACTGGCGGAAATAGTCCGGCTGGAATTCGGCACCGACAGCCTCGATCATCTCGATCGACACCAGCTTGTCATACTGGCCGCTCAGTTCACGGTAATCCTGCAGCAGCAGCGTGATGCGGTCGGCCAGGCCCTCGCGCTCGATGCGCGCTTTGGCATAGTCGTACTGCTGTTGCGAGATCGTCGTCGTTGTGACATGGCAGCCGTAGTGTTTCGCGGCGTGGATTGCCATGCCGCCCCAGCCGGTGCCGATCTCCAGCAGGTGCTCGCCCGGCTGCAGGCCGAGTTGCTGGCAGGCGACGTCCAGCTTGTACACGGCCGCTTCCGCCAGCGATTGCTGCGGGTGGCTGAATACGGCCGACGAGTACATCATTTCCGGGTCGAGGAACAGCTGGAAGAAATCATTGCTGAGGTCGTAATGCGCGCGGATATTTTTCTGCGCGCCTTCCTTCGTGTTGCGGTTCAGTGCATGCACGGCTTTCAGTGCCAGGCGGGCGACGCGGCTGTGCTGGCCATCCAGCCCTTCCAGTACCTGGCGATTGCGCACCAGCAGGCGCACCACCTGCGTCGGGTCCGGTGAGGTCCACAAGCCATCCATATAAGCCTCGGCGGCGCCGATCGAGCCGCGCGTCACCACGCGCTCCCAGGCTTCGGGGTCGTTGACCGTGATGCTGGCGTTGATCGCGCCTTCGGCCTGCAGGCTGCCGTAGGCAGAGACCTTGCCGTCCTCGAACACGGCGAGCCGGCCGCCTTGCAGCTGCCTGAGCATGCCGGCCACGATACTGCGGTACAGCGACGGGTTGTTGCTGTCGTCGTTGTCAGCCAGTGCGCTGGCCTTGTTCAGTAGTGAAAAACCCCATTGCAGAACGGCATTCATGAGTGGATCTCCTCGGGTGAAGACGATGGGTGGGGATGGAACCGGGCGCCGCGCGACCACAGGCGCAGTGCCTGCCAGTAGATGCCGGCAGCAACTTGCAGCGTCATCAGCGGGTAGCGCACCAGCAGCCACAACAGCTGGCGGCGGCCGGCGGGCAGGGCGGTGAGTGTCAGGGTGGCGTCGGTGACGGGAGTGTCATCGACGCGGTTTTCCAGGTGCAGGTAGAGCTTGTCGCCCGGCTGGTTGAAGCGGGCGAGATACTCCATGGCCATCGGGTTGAACGGCGACACATGCATCTGCTTGGCGAAACGCACGCAATACTGCTTCGCGCCGGCCGCGCAGGGCAGCACATAGGCGACACGTTCGCGCCACGGCGTGTTGGTCACTTCCGCCACCATGAATTGCAGTGTCTCGCCGTCCTCATCAAAACAGTAGAAGCAGCTGATCGGGTTCATCAGCAGGCCAGCATAGCGCGGGTGCGTCAGCAGCCGCACCGGGCCGGTGGGCCAATGGCCGGTCGCAGCGTGGATGGTACGGTTGACACGTTCGCGCAGGGTCTTGCCCGGCGCGGCGGCGAGGTAATCCTGTTCGCGGAAGCGGGCGAGTGCCGGACGGCGCGCTGACCAGAACGGCACACGGTCAAACAGCGCCGGCACTTCCGCCAGGTCGACATACAGCATCGCCAGCGGGTAAGTGAAGGCGTGTTGCGCCTGGCCGAAGCGGCGGTGGCGCACCTGGCCGCGGTAGATCGCGCTGTGTTGCACGGCTGGCGTCTTCACAGCGATTCCCCGAAAGCCTCGGCGATGCGCAGCGCGCTCATCACGCCATCTTCATGGAATCCGTTGCGCCAGTACGCGCCGCAAAACCAGGTGTGGTTGACGCCGTTGATCTCGTGCCAGCGTTCCTGCGCCGCCATGCCGGCGAGCGTGAACACCGGGTGGTCGTAGCGGAAGCGGCGCAGGATTTTCTGCGGGTCGATGGCTGCGGTGTGGTTCAGCGTCACGCAGAAGGTGTGGGCGGATTGCAGGCCCTGCAGGATGTTCATGTCATAGGTCAGCACCGCGTGTGGCTGGTCCTCGGCGGTGAGGTGGTAGTTCCAGCTCGACCAGGCGCGGCGGTGGCGCGGCAGCAGCCGCGTGTCGGTGTGCAGCACCACGTCGTTGGCCTGGTACGGGATCGCACCGAGAATCTCGCGTTCGTTGGCGGAGGCATCGGCCAGCATCGCCAGTGCCTGGTCGCTGTGCGCGGCAATCACCACGGCATCGAAGCGCTCGTCACCGTGGCGGCTGCTGACGGTGGTGCCCGTGCTGTCGCGGCGGATGGCAGTCACCGGGCTCGCGGTGCGGATGCGGTCGGCAAAACTGCGCGTCAGCGGGCCCAGGTAGGCGCGCGAACCGCCGGGAATCACCGTCCACTGCGGGCGATCACTGATGCTGAGCAGGCCATGGTTGCGGAAGAAGCGCACGAAAAAAAGCAGCGGGAAGGCGAGCATCACCTGCGTGCTGGCCGACCAGATCGCCGCGCCCATCGGCACCAGGTAATGCTTGATAAATTCGTCGCTGTAGCGGCGGCTCTGCAGGTATTCGCCCAGTGTCATGCCCGGTGACAGCTGGCCGCTGTCGAGGTCGGCGATGCTCTCGCGGTTGAAGCGCAAGATGTCGCGCACCATGCGCAGGAAAGACGGGCGCAGCAGGTTGCGCCGCTGGGTGAACAGCGCATTGAGGTTACTGCCGCCGTATTCGAGGCCGTTGCGCTCGTCGTGCACGCTGAATGACATTTCGGTCGGCTGGCCAGTGATGCCGAGCTGGGCCAGCAGCTTGATGAAGTTCGGGTAGGTCCAGTCGTTATAGACGATGAAACCGGTGTCGACGGCGTGTTGTTCGCCGTCAGGCATGGTGATGTGGACAGTTGCTGTGTGGCCGCCGATGCTGTCACCGGCCTCGAACACCGTGATGTCGTGCTTGCGGTTCAGCAGGTAGGCGGCGGTGAGGCCGGCAATACCAGTACCGATGATGGCGATTCTCATGGCGCTGTCTCCGGTGCGGGTTTGCGCATGCGCTGGGCCAGCCGCGCCCACAGGCTATGCGGCAGTGCGGCGAACAGGCCCAACACGGCTTGCAGGCTGTGCGGGAAAGTCAGTTCCTTGCGGCCGCGGTCAATCGCGGCGAGCATGTGGGCTGCGGCCTGTCCGGCCGACCACAGGAACGGCATGCTGAAATCATTGCGGTCGGTGAGTGGTGTGCGCACGAAACCGGGGCGCAGGATGCCCACGCGCAAGCCGGTGTGCTGGCGGTCGATGCGTAGGCAGCGGAAGAAATATTCGAGCGCGGCTTTCGAGGCCCCGTAGGCACCGCTGCGCGTCAGTGGCAGTGCAGTGACCTGGCTGCTGACGACATACAGCGCCGGGATCGCTGACTTGGCCAGTAGCGGCAGCGCGAGTGCAGCCGCCTGCAGCGTGCCGTCAAAATTGGCGGCCATCACGCGGCGTACCAGGGCGAGGTCGATCGCGCCGTCGTCGAGGTATTCGCAGGTGCCGGCATTGAGGATGGCCAGGTCCAGCACCGGTGCCAGTGCAGCGAGCCGCTCACCAGCCGCTACGCAAGCCTTGTCATCGGTGGCATCGAAATCCAGTACCAGCAGCTGTTGCGGGTACTGCGCGGCTACGTCCTGCAGGGCAGCCGTGCTGCGTGCGCTGATTACCACGCGGTGGCCAGCTTGCGCGAGTTGCAGCGCGAGTTCGCGGCCGATGCCGGAGCTCGCACCGGTGACCCACACGGTGCGCGGCGTGGCGAGGAAAGCGCGGAACGGGTTGCTCATGCCTGCAGCCTCTGCTTGAGCCAGCGTGTGGCACTGCCGAGCAGCGGCACGTTTTCGTACAGCAGTTGGCCGAGGTCGAAATAGTCGCGGTGCAGCGCGATGCGTGTTTGGCCGTCGGCACAGCTGTGGCATTGCAGTTGTGACAGGCCGTTGACGGTAATGCGGTTGCCGCCAGCCAGGCGCGGGTGGCGCAGGACCATGTCCCACTGCAGGAACAGCGTGTCGCCGCAAGCCCATTCGCTCGTGGCGGTGAAGGTACAGGCTGTTACCGACGCGTACTGGTGGTTCAGGTAGCTGGCGAGCGCATCAATGCCGACGACCGTATGTGCCGGGTCAGTGAAACGGATGTCATCGGTGTAGAGGTTGCCGAGCACGGCGGCAGTGTAGGGGCCGCCCTGGTTGTACAGCGCGACCAGCGCCTGTGCGAGTGAAGGCCTGTTCATGCGTCACCCCGCACAGCGCGGCTCACCGCCGTGACGCTGTCGCGCAGCCGGGCACCGAGCAAATGCACGCCGTCGATCTGGCGCAGCGCCGGTGCAATGTCGAGCCAGCCGCCGCTGAGGAACACCGGCAGGCGGGCGTGTTCGATGGCGCGCAGGATCTCGCCATCGCCGATGGGGATCTCCGGCTTGCTGTCGCTGTGGCAGATCACGGCGGCGATCGTCTGCGTGTGCGTGGCGTTGGCCTGTTCGATCACCAGCGGGATCTCGCGCAGGCTGATCGCATCGAGCAACAGGTGCAGGCGGAAGCCGGCTTCGAGCAACGCCAGCGCCAGCAGCAGCGGGGCGGGGTGGTGTTCGCGGCCGTCGAGCGCGACCAGCAGCACGCGTTCACCGTGGTTGTTGCTGTTGGCGTGGCGGATGCGCGCGAGCAGGTCGGTGTGCAGTTCGGTGTCGAAGAACACCTTGCAGGCACGGCCACCGAAGCGCAAGGTGGCCTGACGGTCGAGCGCATCCTGCAGCGGGGCAAAATAATTGGCCACCAGCGTGTCGAGCGGGTAATTCGCGAACAGTTCGTTGATTTGCTGCTCGAGCGCATCGCGCTGGAAGCGTTCGACAAGGGCCAGCGTGCGCTGGACGGTTTCCTGCCAGTGGCTGTCGACCGACTGGCTCATGCCTTGTGCATCGCCGGTTTCCAGCAACGGACGCACCTTGCTGATGGCGACGCCGCGGTCGAGCCAGTTGAGGATGTTGCGCACCTTGTCCACATCGGCCATCACATAATAGCGATGGCCCTTGGCCGTGCGCTGCGGTTTCAGCAGGCCATAGCGGCGCTCCCAGGCGCGCAGTGTCACGGCATTCACGCCGGTGATCTCGGACAACTCGCGGATGGAAAACTGTTCAGTCTTGATCATGTTCATGCGGGTGGCCATCAGTGGTGGTTGCGCAGGCCGAGTTCATCGGGATACGGCGCAAGGAATTTCTGTTGGTTGGCGTAATCGTCCGGGTAGCGTGCGAGCAGGTGGCGCATCATCGACAGCGGCACGATCAGCGGCACGCTGCCTTCCTTGTACTGGCGGATGAGCAATTGCAGGGATTTCTTCTCCACCGCATCCAGCCGTTTCTTCAGGTAGCCCTGCAGGTGTTGCAGGGCGTTGGTGTTGCTGCCGCGCGTGGTTGGCGTGGCGAGCGCCTCCATCAGCCAGGCAAAGAACTGTTCCGCCACGGCTGGCAACGCGCTGCGGCTGGCGCTGCCGAGCAGCGGGCCGATCTGCCGGTACACCGCCTCGTTGTGCGCCAGCACCAGGAACTTGTAGCGCGCCCAGAAGGCTGTCAGGTTGGCCATCGACAACGCTGGCAGCAGGCTGTTGTGCCATTCGTGCCAGGCGTAGACGCGCAGCACGAAGTTCTCGCGCAGGTGCGGGTCGTTGAGCCGGCCGGCTTCTTCCACCGGCAACAGCGGTTGCCGTTCCAGCAGGCGTGCAGCAAACAGCCCGCGCCCTTTCGCGTGCAGCAGGCCGCCGCGTTCGTCATAGGTCTTGACGCGGAACACGCCGCAGCTCGGGGATTTCTCGGTCAGGATGAAACCGCACAGGTCGGCCTGGCCCTGCAGCACGTCATCCGCCACGGCGGCCAGCCCGGCGCTGACATCACGCGGGGGTTCGGCGGACTGGATGGCGCTGACCTGCCTGCCGCCATCACTGGCTACCAGCCGGATGGTGGGGCGCGGGGTGCCGAGGCCGATGGCCATTTCCGGGCACGCCTGGCGGAAGTCGAAATAGCGGGACAGCACGTCCTGGCAGTAGTCCGAGCGCTTGTGGGCACCGTCGTAGCGCACCTTCTCCCCCAGCAGGCAGGCGCTGATGCCGACCGGGATGCGGTCGGGGAAGGACGTGTCGCTGGCTGTCTGGCTGCTGGTCATGTTGTACAAGCCATAAAATTTGTATACCTGACTGCAACACTAGGTCACAAAATTGTACAAGTCAACATTTTTGTACAATGGCTCGGTTTTCCGTCGGCTGCAGGCCTGCTGGATATCAATCTCTGGCGCTCCCAAAGGCGATAGACTGCAAAAATAAAGCATTGCCCCGAGGAGCTGTTGCCGGCATGAGCATGGTCTGTACCAACCGCGATGAACTGAAAGCCTGTCTCCGTGCGGACGAGGGGATGCCCGTCGACATCCGCAAGCTGCTGGCCGAAGGTGGCTATGTCAGCGAGGGCCTGCTGGCCGAGCTGCTGGAGGAGCACGGGCTGGGCAGTACCAATTACGCGGCACTGGGTGCGCTGCTGTCCCAGCGCGGCCTGGTCGATGACGAGGATTTTTCCCGCATCTATGCCAGCAGTGTCGGCCTGCCGTTCGTGCGCCTGCAGGGCTTCCAGATCGAGGCCGAGGTGCTGGAAGTGATCTCGGTTGATATCGCGCGCCAGCACGTGCTGATGCCGCTGATGTTCTGCGATGACAAGCTCGTCGTGGCGATGCATGACCCGATGGACCATGACTCGGTGGCGCTGCTCGGCTTCCTGTCCGGCCGCGTCGTGATGGAAGTGGTGGCCTCGCGCACCGACATTGAACAGGCCATCTCGCGCTATTACAGCCCGACGGACGATGAGGATGTGATGAAGGACCTGTCCATCTTCAGCCCGCAAACAGGGCAGGAGTTGACCGAAGCCGAAGGCATCCGCCTGGCCGAGGAAAAACCTACCGTGCGGCTTGTGCATCACATCATCGTCGATGCGGTGAACAGCCGTGCTTCGGATATCCATATCCGCCCGGCCGAAAACCATGTCAACCTGCTGTTCCGCATTGATGGCACGCTGATCAAGATCCGCAGTTTCAGCAAGACGCTGCTGCCCGCCGTCGTCTCACGCATCAAGATCCTCAGCGGCATGAACGTGGCCGAGCATCGCCTGCCACAGGACGGCCAGGCGCGGGTGGAACACCATCGCCGCGTCATCGACATGCGTGTGTCGGTCATCCCGTCGATCTACGGCGAGAGTGTCGTCATCCGTATCCTCGACAAGAGCATGAGCTTGCGCCAGTTGTCGCAGGTGGGTTTCAGCGACAAGGACCGCCACCTGTTCTCCACCTTGTTGCGCAAGAGCCACGGCATGATCCTCGTCACCGGCCCGACCGGTTGCGGCAAGTCGACCACGCTGTATGCTGCGCTGCAGGATGTCATCACCACCGGCAATAACATCATCACGGTGGAAGACCCGGTCGAGTACCACGTCGATGGCCTGATGCAGATCCAGGTGAACTCGGCGATCGGTTACAACTTTGCCCGCGCCTTGCGCCACATCCTGCGCCATGACCCGGATGTGATCATGGTCGGCGAGATCCGCGACCTCGAAACCGCACGCATGGCGGTCGAGAGCTCGTTGACCGGCCACATCGTGTTGTCGACCCTGCACACCAACAGCGCTGCCACATCCGTCACGCGCCTCATTGAAATGGGCATCCCGCCTTACCTCGTCAATACTTCGCTGCTGGCGATCTTTGCCCAGCGCCTCGTGCGCAAGAACTGCCAGTACTGCATGGAAGAAGAGGAAGTGAACGAGGAAGTGCGGCAACTGCTTGGCATCGGCCCCGATGAGGTCTTCTACCGTGGCAAGGGCTGTGAGCACTGCCACAAGACCGGCTACCACGGCCGCATGGTGGTGTACGAGTTGCTGACGGTGTCGTCGGCCTTGCGCCACATGATCCATCCGGATGCTGAGGCAGCCGAGATCGAGGAGCAGGCGGTGCGCGATGGCATGGTGCCGCTGACCGAGATGGCGCTGAATGCCGCGCGCGAGCGCAAGACCTCGATCGAGGAAGTGTTCCGCGTGCGCTTGACCTGATTCAGCCGTTAACCGCACCAATGCGCGGCAGGCGGATAAAAAACCGCGTGCCGCAGCCGGGCTGGCTCTCCACATCGACAAAGCCGCCGGCGAAGGTCACGACCTGCTGTACCACGGTCATGCCGAGCCCGGTGCCGTTGCTCCCCTTGGTGGTGAAGTAGGGCTGGAACAGCTGTTGCAGCGTGGCATCGTCCATGCCGCAACCTTCATCGGCCACTTCGATGGTCACGTACGGACCCTGGTCGATGTTGCCCTTGCGCGGGGCCTCATACAACCTGAGGTGGATCGTGCCACCGCCGGGCATTGCGTCGCGGGCATTCAGCAGCAGGTTCAGCAGCACGCGCTGCAATTCATGCTCGTCGATGAAAACCCGGCTCAGTGGTGTCCGGCAGTCCAGCGTCACGCTGCAACCCTTGCCGGCGGCGTTGCGCAATGCGGGCAGGAAGCGCTGCAGCATTGCCTGCACATCGATGGCCATCGGTTCACTGCTGTTGTGATGGCCGATATCCATCAGCTGGCGCGACAGGGCGGTGCCCAGCTCGATCGCCTCGAGCTGTTTGTCGAGCAGCATGACCGCGTCACGGTCCTCGTCCAGGTGGCTGCGTAGCAGGTCGCCCCAGGCGAGGATCGCATGCAGGATATTGTTGAAATCGTGCGCGACACCCGCCGCCATGCGCCCGATGTTGGCGGCCTGTTCCAGCGCCTGCGCGTGGATCTCGTGCGAATGCAGCATCAGCTCGGCCTGCTGGCGGGCAGCTTCCTCGTACAGGCGCGCGACGGTGTCGGCAGTGGAGGCGGCGAGCTGGACGTCGGCGACCGTCCATTCGCGCGGTTGGCTGCATTGTTCATGGCAGACGATGCCGATGACATCGCCGCTGCGGTAGATCGGCGCGTCGAGCATCGCCGTGATCCCCAGCGGCTGCATGTAGGGCGCGAGGAATTCCTGCAGGATCGCCGGGTGTGACATGTCGGCCACCGGCACGGCGCGCTGGCGCTCGATGGCGCTGAAATACTGCGGGAAATGCTCCCGGTGCAGCAGGGTGCCTTCCGACGCGTCGGGCTGGCCGGGCTGGTGCAGGTACTCGCAGCGGATCACCTGGCTGCCCGGCATGAACAGCCAGATACTGATGCGCTCGACAGCCATCGCGGCGGCGGTGGTGCGGGTGGTTTCGCGCAGCGCCTGCCGGAGGCTGCGCTGGTCGGCCAGCGAGATGCGGGCCAGCGCCAGTTGGGCGGATTCGTGTGAAACAGGCATGGTGCGCTTCCTTGTGACCGGATGATGCGCTGCCATGAGTAGCAATATCGGCACAAAAAGTAAACCGCCCATCCCCTTGGGCGCGGGGGGTTTCCCGTGTTGACGCTTCCTGCCGCTATCCAGCATAGTCGCCCGACTGACCGAAGCGGGAATGTGCCCCATGGCTCGAACCATTGTCATCAGCGGTGCCACCACGGGCATCGGTGCCGCCTTGCGCCAGCGTTTGCAGCAGCGCGGCGACAGCGTTATCAACGTCGACATCCGCGATGCCGATATCATCGCTGACCTCACCGCGCCGGCCGGCCGCGAACAGGCACTGGCTGCCATCCGTGCGCGCTGCCCGCAAGGCATCCAGGGCTTCGTGCCGAGTGCTGGCCTCGGGCCGCAGCACCCGTCGCTATCGCGCATCATCGCGCTCAATTTCTTTGCTGTGCGCAGCATGACGGAAGCGCTGCTGCCGCTGTTGCAGCAGGGTGGCGGCCATGCCGTGCTGGTGGCCTCCAATTCCGCCAGCCTGCCGGGCATCCACGAGGAGCTGGTGCAGGCGATGCTGGCCAACGATGAAGCCCGTGCCTGCGCGGTGGTGGAAACGCTCGACGGTTTCCAGGCCTACGGCGGCAGCAAGAATGCCGTGGTGCGCTGGATGCGCCGGCTGGCCCCGGAGTGGGCGAAGCACGGCGTGCGCCTCAATGCTGTGGCGCCCGGTACCACGCAGACGCCACTGTTGCAGGCTGGTCTCGACGATCCGGTCTGGGGTGATGCGATCCGCAATTTCCCCGTGCCGCTCGGCGGTTTTGCCGATCCGCAACAGATTGCCAGTGCGCTGGCATTTTTTCTCGACGCGGATGCGTCGTTCTGCACGGGCAGTGTGTTGTTTGTCGACGGCGGCACTGACGCCTTGCTCCGTCCTGACCAGTTCTGATTTGTTGTAGCCGAGATAAGTGCATGAAACCATCCGACCCGCACTGGCATTCCGAGATCGAGCCTGCCGTGACCATCGCCAGCGCCGATGCGCTGCGCTGGGATATCGAGACCGACGTGGCCGTGGTCGGTGCCGGCTGTGCCGGAGCCACTGCTGCGCTGGAAGCGAAATCGCGCGGTGCAAAAGTATTGTTGCTCGACCGTTTCCTCGGCGGCGGCGCTTCCGGCATGAGCGGCGGCATCATGTACTACGGCGGCGGGACGAAGTACCAGCAGCAAGCCGGCTACAAGGATACGCCGGACAACATGTTCAACTACCTGAAGCTGGAAACGCGCGGCATTGTCAGCGACGTCACGCTGAAGAAGTTCTGCGACGAGAGCGTGCAGAACCTCGAATGGCTGGAGACGCACGGCGTCGGCTTCGAGGCCAGCATGAGCCCGGTGAAGACCTTCTACCCGACCAACAAGTATTTCCTGTACTACTCCGGCAACGAGCTGGTGAAAGAGTACAAGGATGTGGCTGAATCTGCGCCGCGCGGCCACCGCGTGAAGTGGAACGGCTTCTCCGGCGAGGGCCTGATGCATGCCTTGCTCGGCAGCTGCCGCGATTACGGTGTCGACCAGATGATGATGACCCGCGTCACGCAGCTGATCCAGGACAACGACGGCCGTGTGCTGGGGCTCAAGGTGTTGCAGATTGCGCCGGAGTCCGCCGCGCAGAAACAGTTCGCCCGCTATTACCGCTGGTTCAGCAAGATCCGCATGTACGTGCAGCCACTGGCCAACAAGTTGCGCGCCAAAATGGACGAGATCGAGCAGGAACACACCGTCACGCGGCTGGTGCGCGTGCGCAAGGGCGTGATCCTGTCGGCCGGTGGTTTCGTGTTCAACCGCGCGATGGTGAAACACCACGCGCCGAAATACTATCCCGGCGCGCCGCTGGGTTCGCCCGGTTGCAACGGCAACGGCATCCGCCTCGGCGAGTCAGTGGGTGGGGTCACCGGCAACATGGCACGCGGCTCCAGCTGGCGTTTCATCAACCCGCCGAAATCCTGGGTGGAAGGCATCATCGTCAACCGCGCCGGCCAGCGCATCGTCAACGAGGGCAGTTACGGGGCGCGCATCGGCGAGGCGATGGCGGAGCAGCACGACGGCAAGGCAACACTCATTTTCAGCCATGCGATGCTGAAAGACGTGCTGTTGCAGCTGATGCCCGGCAAGGTGTGGCTGCTGCTGCAGACCGCACCGGCGTTGCTGAGCCTGCTGCTGAACACGAAGAAAGCCGCGACCATCGAGCAGCTCGCACAACGCGTTGGCCTGCCGGCCGACGCCCTGCGCGAGACGGTGGCGCGCTACAACGGTTTTGTGGCGAACCAGTGCGACGAGGATTTCCACAAGTCTGCCGAATACCTGCGTGCGCTCGACAATGGGCCGTTCTATGCCATGGATGTCTCGGTCGGCAACAAGATCTTCATCTGCCCGACCATCACGCTCGGCGGCCTGCTGGTGGACGAGCAGACCGGCCTCGTCCGGCGCGAGGATGGCAGCACGATCCCCAACCTGTACGCCGCTGGCCGCACCGCCGTCGGCGTGGCCTCGCATTCGTATGTCAGCGGCCTCTCGCTCGCTGATTGCGTGTTTTCCGGTAGGCGTGCGGGTGCGCATGTTGCCGGTCAGTAACCTTCATTGTCACTATTTTTCCCGAGGAGTCTCCCATGGCAGAACAGAAAGCCACCAACGTCCACTGGCATCACGGCGAAGTCACCCGCGATGACCGTTACAAGCTGCTCGGCCACAAGGGCGCCACGCTGTGGTTCACCGGCCTGTCTGGCAGCGGCAAGAGCACCGTGGCCGTTGCCCTGGAGCAGGAGCTGACCGCGCGCGGCAAACTCTGCTATCGCCTCGACGGTGACAACGTGCGCCTCGGCATCAACAAGAACCTCGGTTTCTCGGCGGAAGACCGCAAGGAAAACATCCGCCGCATCGGCGAGGTGGCCAAGCTGTTCGTCGATACCGGTGTTATCGTGCTGTCGAGCTTCATCAGCCCGTACCGCGAAGACCGCGACACCGTGCGTGTGCTGCACGAGTCGGCCGGCATGGATTTTGTCGAGGTGTTTGTCGATTGCGCGCTCGCTGAAGCCGAGAAGCGCGACCCGAAGGGCTTGTACAAGAAAGCGCGTGCCGGCGAGATCAAGGGCTTCACCGGCATCGACGACCCGTACGAGGCACCGCTGAAGCCGGAAGTGCACCTGCACTCCGACGAGATGTCACTGGAGCAGGAAGTGGCAGTGCTGCTGGCCGAGCTGGAAAGCCGCGGCGTGCTGGATTTTACCGGTTGAGGAGGGCGCTGCCATGTTGATGAAAGACAAGGTCGTGATCATTTCCGGCATTGGTCCGGGCCTCGGCGTGGAGCTGGCGCTGCTCGCAGCCACTGAAGGGGCGAAAGCCGTGGTGCTGGCTGCACGGACACCGGCCAAGCTCAGCGATGCCGCCCAGCGCATCGCAGCGCTCGGCCTCGGCACGCAGACGCTGGAAGTGCCGACCGATATCTCGAAGGCGGAAGACTGCAAGCACCTGGTCGACAAGACCGTGGCGGCTTTCGGTCGCGTCGATGCGCTGGTTAACAGCGCCTACATCCCGGGCAAGTTCGGGCCTTGGGAAAAATGGGATTTTGACGACTGGCGCAAGACACTGGACGTCAACCTGTTCGGCTCCCTGACGCTGTCGCGCGAAGCGGCGCGCGTGATGAAAGACCAGCCCGGTCGCGGCGCGATCGTCATGGTCAACTCGATGGTGATGAAGCAGGTCATCAGCGCCCAGGCGGGTTACGCCACCTCGAAAGGTGCGCTGGCCACCGCCACCAAGGCGCTGGCGCTGGAACTCGCGCCGCTCGGCATCCGCGTCAACAGCTGCTTCATGGGCTGGATGTGGGGCGCGAACGTGAAGGGCTTTGTCGAAGGCATGGCAGCGAAAACCGGCGTCGAGCCGGCTGTGGTCAAGAAAGGCTTCGAGAAGAACATCCCGCTCGGCGAGATGCCGACCGACGCCGAATGTGCCAAGGGCTGCCTGTTCCTGGTATCCGACTACGCGAAAGTCATCACTGGCGCGTCGCTGGATATCAACGGCGGCGAATACATGCCCGTAGGTTGAGGAAAACACCATGCGCTATACCGCAGAAATGGTCGCCGACCGCCTCGAGATCGAGGACCTGATCACCGACTACGCCGCGATCATCGACAACGGCGAGGTCGACAAGCTGGATGACATTTTCACCCCGGATGCCGATATCGACTATTCAGCGATGGGCGGTGCGAAGGGCAAGTACCCGGAAGTGAAGGAGTTCTTGCGCAAGGCGCTGAAGGGTTTCAAGAACACCCAGCACCTGATCAGCAACTTCGAGATCCGTCTCGACGGCGATCGCGCCACCGGCAAGATCATGTGTTTCAACCCGATGGAGATGGAGACCGGCGACCGGCCGGCTATCCCGGTGTTTTTTATCGGCCTGTGGTACCACGACGAGTACGTGAAAACGCCGGCTGGCTGGCGAATCGCGAAACGTTCCGAAAGCAAGTCCTGGACGCACAACCTGCCGTCGTTCATGAAACTGTAGGCTAGACCTCGAACGACAGCGCGTCGGCGGAGGCAATCACCTCCGCCTCTCCCTTTACCACCGTCTCCCCGCGCTGGTTCTTGCCTTCGCAGTCGATCGTCACCAGTTTCACGCGGTCTTTCTTGTCGGTGACGGTCAGCGTGATGGTGATCGTGTCGCCGAGTTTTACCGGTTTGGAGAACTTCAGTGTCTGGCTGCGGTACACCGAGCCGGGGCCGGGCAGGGTGGTGGCGATGGCCGCCGAAATCAGCGCGCCGCTCCACATGCCGTGAGCAATGCGCTCGCCAAACGCAGTAGTGGCGGCGTAGGCGGCATCAAGATGCACCGGGTTGCGGTCGCCGGAGGTTTCGGCGAACAGCTGCAAGTCGCGCTCGGTCAGCGTCTTGCTGTACTGGCGCTGCATGCCGGTCTCGATCTGGTCAAACGGGATATTGTGGATCGTGCTCATGTTTCGGTCTTGCCTGTAGCGGTCGGGTTATCAGAAAGCAGTTTGAGGAAAACCATCAGCTGGATGATCGGCACCCACAGGCGGATTTCCCACGGGTAGGCGACAGCGAACATCATCAGCCAGTACGGCAATGAGGCGAGCAGGAACACGCCCATGGTGCCGCGGCCGTGGTGGTCGGTGAAGAACAGCGCCAGCATGGCCGGGAAGAACAGGCCGCCGATGATCGGCAGCGGGTCGTCACTGAAATTGCGCAGCAGGCGGAAGCGGTGATAGGTGGCATTCTCCATGCCGAGCTGCCAGCGCAGGGCCCAGTAGGTCAGCAGGAACAGCAGGGTCAGCAGCAACAGGCGCAGCTGTTGTGGTGTGAGGCGGCGGCAGAGGATCTTGTGCCGGTGCAGCGCAAAGTAGAACGCGAGCAGCAGGGCGGCTGTCTCGCGCGTCAGTGTCGCCAGTACCATCGTCAGCGCTAGCAAAAGGCCGTTCAGCAGGCCCGGTGTTGGCTGGGCGGCCAGCAGCATGCCGACGGCGAGCAGGAAGTAGGACAGCGTGTCATACGGGGTGATGACGAACTGGGCGAAACTCATCAGCAGTGCAAGGAAGAACACAGGCACGTCGATGTGGAAGAAATCCTGCTGCCGGGCATGGCGCGCAAACGCCAGCACCAGCGTCACGCAAGTCGCACAGAGGAACGCCGTGTTCTGCAGGAAATAGGCGTAGTAGAAATTGGCGTCGCCGTTCTTGTCGACTGATTTGAGTCCATACGGCGCAAAATCCGCCAGTGGCCAGTCCTTGATCTGTTCGTAGGTCCACAACAGCAGATGGGTGCCGAGCACGCGGAAGCGGTAGATGCTGCTGTGCAGGTATTGCTGCTCGAAGCCGGCCTGGTGGAACACGCCGGTGGTGAAATTGGTGAAAAAGCCGACGTAGGTGAAAACGCCCAGCAGGGCGGGAATCAGCAGGCCAAGCACGAACAGCCTCGTCAGCAATGCCGGTGTCAGCTGTCGGGTGTTGTGCACGGGCATCCCCTGTCTCGTTGTGAAGGCAAGCTGTTACTATAAGGGAACTACAAGGCAAACACACAGGGCTGGAGGGGCAGTATGGCAAGTCCGGGGCCGACCGTGATGGCTGTGATCGATGCCGCGCGCGCGGCGCTGCAGTATCCCGCCAGCCTGGCGTATCCGCCCGGCACTATCACGGCATTGCTGGCCGATGTCGTCGCGCGTTTCGCCGACAAGCCTGCCTACACGTGCATGGGCCACACCCTGACGTACGGCGATCTTGATCGCCTGTCGCAACAGTTTGCCGCCTACCTGCAGCACCATACCGATCTCGAGCCCGGTGACCGCATTGCTATCCAGCTGCCGAATGTCCTGCAATACCCGGTGGTGGTATACGGTGCGTTGCGCGCCGGCCTCGTGGTGGTCAATACCAACCCGCTGTACACGCCGCGCGAAATGGAGCACCAGTTCAGCGATGCCGGTGCGAAAGCGGTCGTGATCCTCGCCAATATGGCGCACAAGCTGGAAGAAGTGCTCAGCCAGACACCGGTGCGCCATGTCATCATCACCGAACTGGCCGATCTGCACCCGCCGTTGCGGCGCCTGTTCATCAACAGCGCGGCGAAGTACCTGAAGAAGATGGTGCCGCCGTATTCGCTACCGCGCGCACTGTCACTGCGCTGGGCGCTGGCGCGCGGTGCGGAGAGTCATTTCACGCCCGTGACCCGCACGCCGGAAGATATTGCCGTATTGCAGTACACCGGCGGCACAACCGGTGTGGCCAAGGGTGCGATGCTGACGCACGCCAACCTGCTCGCCAATATGCGTCAGTGCGAGGTGTTCATGCACAAGGCCGGCATCGCCGAAGCGCACGAAACAGCGGTGGCACCGCTGCCGCTGTACCACATCTATGCTTTCATGCTGCACTGCCTGCTGTTGCCACTGTCGGGCAACCATTCGCTGCTGATCCCCAACCCGCGCGACATTCCCGCTTTTGTCGCCACGCTGGCAAAACAGCCGTTCACCGTCTTCGTCGGCATCAACACACTGTTTGTTGCCCTGTTGAATGACCTGCGTTTCCGTGCGCTGGATTTTTCCCGCCTGAAGCTGACCTTGTCCGGGGGCATGGCGCTGACGGAATCTGCTGCGCGCCACTGGCAGGAAGCCACCGGTTGCGCCGTGCTGGAAGGTTACGGGCTGACGGAGGCGTCGCCGGTGCTGACGATCAACCCGCCGGGCCATGCGCGGGTCGGTACCATCGGCATCCCGATGCCGGACACCGCGATCCGTATCACCGATGACAACGGCTTCGAGCTGCCGCCTGGCGAGGCGGGCGAATTGTGCGCGCGCGGGCCGCAAGTCATGAAGGGCTACTGGCAGCGTGCGGAAGCCACACGAGAGACAATCATTGATGGGTGGCTGCATACTGGCGATATCGCCGTGGTAGATGCCGACGGTTATATCCGCATTGTCGACCGCAAGAAAGACATGATCATCGTCTCCGGCTTCAATGTGTACCCGAACG
>CALMIC010000178.1 GCA_937864065.1 uncultured Cellvibrionales bacterium
GGTGGCTGTAGCTCAGTTGGTAGAGTCCAGGATTGTGATTCCTGTTGTCGCGGGTTCGAGCCCCGTCAGCCACCCCATTTTCTGTTTGTCTGCTTCGCCTTCCTCGCACACGGCCGATTTGCTAGATTGCCTCGTTCACCGAGGACAATACTAGTGCCTTTATCCCATTCGCCCCTGTCATGGCCTGCCCGCAGCTGCGTGTTGCTGCTGGTGGTACTGGCGGTGTGGTTGCGGCTGGATAGCTACCCGAAAACCTATTTTGCCGACGAGCTGATCCCGCGCGCCGTGGTGCAGCACATGCGCGATAGCGGCACGCTCGACACCCGCTGGGATCGCGCGGACTGGCGCGGTGACTATGCCGGCCATTTCTACAGCCTGCCCCAGTACAATTTTTCCAGCTACCACACGGCACTGTTGCCCATGCTGCACCTCGCCCATGCTGCCGGCCAGGCAGCTGTGCCGGATCTGGTCATCTACCGCGCGGCGTCGCTGTTGTTCCAGCTCGGTGGCTTCGTGCTGGTGTTTGCCATGGCGCGGCAAATGCTCGGCGAATGGGGTGGTGTTACGGCACTGGCCTGGCTGGCCTTGATGCCGCAGGCGGTGGTCGATGCGCATTACGCACGCCCGGAATCCTTCGTCATGTTGCTGGTGGCGCTGGCGGCGTGGCTGGCTTGGCAGGTGCATGTCACGGGCAGGCAGCGGCTGCTGTTGCCGGAAGCGGTGGTGTGGGGCATTGCCTGCGCATGCAAGTTCAGTTTCCTGCCGATGGCTGCCTTGGCACTGCTGGCCCAGCTGTGGCGTTGGCGCCGTGCGCAGGCCGCGCTGCTCTGGTCATGCGGCTTTGCCGGCGGCATTGCGCTGTCAGCGCCCTACATCCTGCTCGACTGGCCCGGCTTCGTACGCGGAGTGCAACTGCTGCTGACCCAGTATGCCCCGGCAACCAGTGATGCCGGCTGGTTGTCGTCCGCACACCAGCTGTTGCCGTATCTCGCTGTGTTTTTCGGGCCGGTGCTGTTGCTGTTGCCGCTGTCGCTGCTGGCCAGGCTGCGTGCAGTGCGCTGTTTTGCTGCGCTGGCACTCGCGGTATCTGCGGCGTATCTGTTGCTGTTTGCCCGCCAGGGCGTTTTTTTCGAGCGCAACCTGAGCCATTTGCTGCCGCTGTGGGCAGTCCTGTTCGCGATCGCATGCCATGCGTTGTCGTTCTGGCTGCCGTTTGCCGGTCGCCCGGCAGCGCCATTGCTGTTGGCGCTGTTGCTGGCATGGCCGCTGTGGCTGTCGTGGAGGATCAGTGAGGATTTCTTCCGTGGTTTGCCGGTTGTGCAGGAACATGTTGCCGTACATGAACGCCAACTGGCGGCACAGTTTGCGGGTGCGAGTGTGCAGTCGCCATCGCTGTTTGCCGGGTTGCAGGTTATCGATGCCATTGCGCAAGGCGATATCCTGCGTGTGCCGCAACACAAACTGGCCGGCTTGCAGTTAGTGCACAACAGCTTGCAGGAGAAAGGTTTTGTAGTGGTGGACGAACTGGTCTTGCCGCTGGCTTTCCTGCCGTACAACCAGTTGCAGATCAACCATTTCCCGCCAGCGTACCGCTATTACCGCCGCGTTACGCCGGCAGGGGGAACGCAACAATGAACGGCAAGGGCGTTGTGCGGCAGCTGGTGTTCTGGCTCGCCTTGCTATTGCTGATGTTGCTGGCGACGGTGCTGGTGATCGAGGTGGCCACACCGCGGATCTTCGGCAAATGGTGGCCGTCGATCAACCTGGTGGGCAATCCCGACCATCGCATGACACCGGCGATGTATGACGACGTCAACAGTGATGGCATCCGTTCCGCCCTCGAACCCGATGCATTCCGCGAAGAGGATTTCAACGTCATCGTGCTCGGCGATTCGTTCGTCTACGGCATGTTGCTCGGCCGGCAGGACACGATCCCTTTCCGCCTCGAACAGCTTGCCCATGCTGCAGGGCGCAATGACGTTCGCGTGGTGAACTTCGGCTGGATTTCGGCATCACCCTATCTCTCGCTGCGCCTGCTGCGTGATATCGGCAGCCGGTACAAGCCGGACCTCGTCATCGAGGTGATCGATATGACGGACTTCTGGGATGACACCTTCTATCGCCGTGCGGTCGAGCGGCGCGGTTTCTTCGCTCTGGCGCACTACATGCCGGCGACGTCATTGCTGTTGGGCAAGTGGGGCAGGGAAGTGATCCGCAGCGATGCCTATTCGCAAACCCTGTGGGGTGTGCCGTGGCAGCGTTATTTTGCGATGGAGCGCCCGCTGGCCGACACGCGTCCCTACCTGGATGCAGTCGTTGGCAACCTGGACGCGACGCATCGTTATGTGCGCGAACAACTCGGGGTTCCTTATGCGGTGTTTGTGATGCCGCGCTCGGTGCAGTACAGCGAGCGGGAAACGCCGGAGGACCACAGTGACGAGTACAGCCGGTTAGGGCCCTATTCGCTGGAGCCATTCCGCTATTTTGCCGAGGTGGCGCCACAGCGCCCATACCCGCTGATCCCGCTGCTGGAGGATTTCCGCCAGTCGACGGTGTTCCCGCTGACCTTCGAGCATGACCCGCACCTCAGTTCGGCGGGTAACCGCGAAGCGGCCCGCATGCTCTGGCAGCACCTGCAGCGGCAGGGGTTATTACCTGCACCGGCAGCGACCGGTACGACGTCCCGCTGATTGGTCTTGCAGCCCCTTAGCGAGTACCATCCGCGCAGCCGCTTCCAACCCATTCACCAATAGCCCGAGGAGCCTGTCATGGCCATTTTTGAACGCATTGAAGAAACCGCCGAGGGTCGTCGCCGCCTGCTGTTGAAGAGCCCCGTCACGCTTGAGCCGATTGGCGAGCTGGTCTGCGCTTCCGAAGCCGATGTGAATGCAGCCGTGGCCAAGGCACGCCAGGCCCAGAAAGCCTGGGGCGCCAAGTCGATCGATGAGCGCGTCCAGTACCTGCTCAAGCTGCGCGAAGTGATCCTGGCAGAGCAGGACAGGGTGGTCGAGACCGTCATCCGCGAAACCGGCAAGCCGATGCAGGACGCGCTGACGTTTGAAGTCTATGCCGTCTGTGATTTCATTTCTTACTGGTGCAAGCAGGCGAAAAAAACCCTGCAGGATGAAGTGATCCGTGCGCCGGGCATCATGAGCCTGATGAAGAAAGTGCACCTGACCTATCGCCCGATGGGCGTCATCGGTGTCATCACGCCGTGGAATGGTCCTTTCGTGTTGACCGCCAACCCCGGTGTGCAGGCCATCCTGGCTGGCAACAGCGTCGTCATCAAGGGTTCCGAAGTCACGCCATACTCCGCCAAGTTGTTCGAGGAGCTGTGCCTGAAAGCCGGTATCCCGGAAGGTGTCGTGCAGGTGCTGAACGGCGACGGCCAGACCGGCGCCGACCTGACCCGCGCTGATGTCAACAAGATATCGTTCACCGGTTCCGTTGCCACCGGCAAGAAAATCGCTGCCGTCTGTGCTGACCGGTTGTTGCCTTACACGCTGGAACTCGGCGGCAAGGATGCGATGATCGTGCTGGCCGATGCCGACCTGGACGCTGCCGTCCACGGCGCCGTCTGGGGCGGCTGTGTCAACACCGGCCACTTCTGCTGCGGCATCGAGCGTATCTACGTGCAGGCGCCGATCTATGACGAATTCGTGCGCCGCGCTACGGCGATGGCCAAGGCCATACGCCAGGGCCAGCAACATGGCGTCAACGAAGACCTCGGTGCCGTGTTCTGGGATCGCCAGCTCGCGATCATGGAAGCGCACGTCGAGGATGCGAAGAAGCGCGGTGCGAAGATCCTGGCCGGCGGCCGGCGCAACCCGGAACTCAAGGGCCTGTACTACGAGGCGACTGTCATGGTCGACGTGAAGGAAGATTTCGACGTCATGACGCAGGAAACCTTCGGCCCGATCCTGCCGATCGTCAAGTTCGACACGATCGACGAAGCCGTCGAGAAAGCGAACAATTCTGTCTACGGCCTGCACGGCAGTGTGTGGACGAAGGATGTCAAGAAAGGTATCGAGATCGCCAAGCGCATCGAGACCGGTTCGATGGCCGTCAACGACATCGGCATGATGTACGGTGTGGCCTGTGCGCCTTTCGGTGGCGTGAAGGAGAGCGGCGTCGGCTCGGTCAATGGCCAGAACGGCCTGCGTGGCTACTCGCACGTGATGCCGATCGTCGTCGGCCGCTACGGTGGTGCCGACACCGGCTACCCGCATGACGAGAAGAAGTTCAACCAGATGAAAACCATCATGAACTTCATGTGGAAAAACCCGATCGGCCGTTTCCTGTTCGGTGGTTGATCGCTGCGGTACCATACGAGGGTCGGGCCGGCAGGTTCCGGCCCTTTTCTTTTTGCGGTTATTGCGGGTTTGCCATGCGCCGGTTGCTTGTCCCTTTTTTCCTGTTGCTGTGTTGCAGTGGCCCCTTGCTGGCGGCCATCGAGAGCTATGAATTCCAGAACGAGGAGCAGCGCGCCCGCTACCAGCAACTGAGCGAGGAACTGCGCTGCCCGAAGTGCCAGAACCAGAACCTGGCCGATTCCGATGCGCAGATCGCCGCTGATCTGCGCCGTGAATTGCACGCCCAGCTGATGGCCGGCAAATCGGATGAGGCGATTGTCGAATTCATGCGTGAACGCTACGGTGATTTCGTGCTGTACAAGCCGCGTGTGCAGCGCAACACCCTGTTGTTGTGGCTCGGGCCGGTAGCGCTGCTGACCCTGGTCGGCGGCCTGTTGTGGTGGTCCCGGCGCGTACCGGCAGTGAGCCCTGCGCCGCTGTCGCCGCAGGAGGCGGAAGCACCAGCGCAACCGCTGCCAACGCCAGTAGTGTCGCCGCGCATCATCAACCTGCTGTCGCTGCTGGTGTTGCTGGTAGTGGCAGCCGGTTCCCTCCTGCTGTACCGCCATTTCGGTGCCATGCAGGCGCTGCAGATCACGGAAGTCGGGCAGCAGGTATTTTCCGGCCAGTTGCCGGAGCAGGAACAACGGCAGCGGCAGGAACTGTTGCTGGCGGAACTTGATGACTGGTTGCAGTCACACCCGCAGGACGAGAAGTTCCTCTACATGCGCGCGCGCCTGTTGTCGGAGGGTGGCGTCTGGGATCGCGCAGTGGCGGATTACCGCGAACTGGTCAGCCGCTTCCCGGAGCAGGACAACCTGCTCGCCGAGTATGCGCAAGTGCTGTTCCTGCAGGCCAACCGCACCATGACAGCGGATGCTGCCGCTTTCCTGCAACAGGCCTTGCAGGTCAACCCGCACAATGTCACAGCGCTGGGCCTGCTCGGCATGCACGCTTTCGAGCAGCAGGATTACAAGGCTGCCGCCGATTACTGGCAGCGCCTGCTGCGGGTGATGCCGTCCGGCACCGGGCAGGCGGAAACGATTGCGGCCGGCGTGGCGCGTGCGCGCGAACTCGGCGGCCTGCCGGCCGAGGCACCGCCGGCGGATATCCGCCTGCAGGTGCAGGTCACGCTGGGCGAGGGCGTGCAGGCAGGCCCGGACGAAACCGTCTTCGTGCTGCTGCGTGCCGTGAACGGGCCGCGCATGCCGCTGGCTGCCGTGCGCACGACGGTGGCGGCACTGGCGCAGCCGGTGATGCTGGATACGGCGGCATCGCCGATGCGTGGTCAGGTCGACCTGGCTGCCATCGGGCAGTTTGAGGTGGTGGCGCGCCTGTCGCGCAGTGGCCAGCCGGTGCCTGCCGCCGGTGACTGGGAGGGCAACAGCGAGCCGATCGTGCGCGACAAGCTGCCGGAGTCGCTCGCTGTGTCGATCAGCCGTGCCGTAGCCCCATAAGCCGCCCGGCTGGGCTATGATGATTTTTTCGAAGCCAAGGAGAACTGCCATGACATCGCGATTCGTATTGCCGCTGCTGCTGCTCGGGCTGGCTGTCGGTGCACAGGCCGAAGGGGCAAAGGACATCAAGCCTGGTTTGTGGGAAATCCGCCACAAGACGGCGATGGACGGCCAGCAACTGCCAGACATGAGCGAGATGCTGGCCAAGGTGCCACCGGAAATGCGCGGCCAGGTGCAGGCGATGATGGAAAAGAACGGTGCGGGTGTGACCGACAAGGGCATGACGATCTGCATCACGCCAGAGCAGGCTGCCCGCCAGCAATTCGGTGCCGATGACCAGGACGGCAAGTGCCAGGTCACCGACATGAAGCACGAAGGCAACAAGACCAGGATGAAGATGACCTGTAGCGATCCGCAGGGCGAGGGCGAAACCACAGTCACGCGCCAGACCAGCGAAGCCTGGTCATCCGCCAGCCGCATGACGATGATGGAAGATGGCCAGCCGCACACGATGAACAGTGAAATGGACGCCCGCTGGCTGGGCGCTGATTGCGGTGGCGTGAAGCCGGCCGGCAGTGACGCCAGGAACGGCAAAGCCGATAAAGCCGACAAGCCGAACAAGCCCGCCCAGCCCTGAGCCGTTTCCCGCTGTGCCAGTGGCTGCTTGTCACTGGCACAGCGCTCTCCTAGAATCATTCCCCCTTTCGCCTGACGTTTTCTGCCTGCTGCATGCGGGCAGCCAAGGAAATCCCATGCCTGTAATCACGCTTCCCGATGGCAGCCAGCGCACTTTCGACCACGCGGTCACGGTTGCGGACGTCGCCGCTTCGATTGGTGCCGGCCTCGCCAAGGCTGCGCTGGCCGGCCGCGTCGATGGCAAGCTGGTCGACACCTCCTGCCTTATCGAGCGCGATGCCGCACTGGCCATTGTCACCGACAAGGATGCCGATGCCCTGGAGATCATCCGCCATTCCACTGCCCACCTGCTGGCGATGGCGGTGCAGGATGTGTTTCCCGGCGCGCAGGTGACTATCGGCCCGGTCATCGAGGACGGTTTCTACTACGACTTCGCCTACGAGCGCGCCTTCACGCCGGATGACCTGGTGCTGGTCGAGAAGCGCATGGAAGAGCTGGCCAGTGCCGATCACCCGGTCGAGCGCGTGGTGATGAGCCGCGACGAGGCGGTGGAAATATTCGCTGCGATGGGCGAGCACTACAAGGTCGAGATCATCAATGACCTGCCGGCGTCCGAAGAAATTTCGGTCTATAAACAGGGGCCGTGGATGGACCTGTGCCGCGGCCCGCATGTGCCATCCACCGGCAAGCTGAAGGCCTTCAAGCTGACGAAGGTGGCCGGTGCCTACTGGCGCGGCGACAGCAAGAACGCCCAGTTGCAGCGCATCTACGGCACGGCCTGGTGCAACAAGAAAGACCTGCAGGCCTACCTGACCCGCCTGGAAGAGGCCGAGAAGCGCGACCACCGCAAGCTCGGCAAGCGACTGGACCTGTTCCACGTGCAGGAAGAGGCGCCGGGCATGGTGTTCTGGCACAACAACGGCTGGATCATCTACAAGGAAATCGAGAACTACATCCGCGAGCG
>CALMIC010000179.1 GCA_937864065.1 uncultured Cellvibrionales bacterium
TGTGGATAACCCGTCCAAGTTGCCTGATCCTGGCAAGATCCAGGAAATGCGTGAACCGATAGTCGAGGCGAATATCCTGGTGCCGCAAGCATACTTGGGTAATGTCATCAGCCTCTGTGTCGAGAAACGTGGCGTGCAGAAAGACATGTTGTTTATCGGCAACCAGGTGTCGTTGCGCTATGAGTTGCCGATGAGTGAAGTGGTGATGGATTTTTTTGACCGTCTCAAATCGGTCAGTCGCGGATTTGCTTCGCTCGACTATTCGTTCCTGCGCTTTGAACCTGCCCGTCTGGCCAAGCTGGATGTGCTGATAAACGGCGACAAGGTCGATGCCCTTGCAGTGATTGTGCATCGTGACAATGCCCAGGGGCGCGGTCGTATTCTTTGCGAGAAAATGCAGGAACTTATCCCGCGCCAGATGTACGATGTGGCGATACAGGCTGCACTGGGAGGGCAGATTATTGCCCGGACAACCGTCAAAGCCTTGCGCAAGAATGTACTGGCAAAATGCTACGGTGGCGATGCCAGCCGTAAGAAAAAACTGCTCGAGAAGCAGAAAGCCGGCAAGAAGCGCATGAAACAGATTGGCCATGTTGAGATTCCGCAGGAAGCATTCCTCGCGGTGCTGAAAGTCGACTAGGGGATGCCAGCGTGCGCGGAGTCTTGGAAATGCTGAGTGTGGACGGGGTATTGCTGGCCGTTGTGGCTCTTTCGCTGCTGATCTGGCTGGTGCAGGAGATCGCTGGCAGGCCATGCCGCATTGCCAGGCTGGCGGCCTTGTCACGACAGGCTCTGGTTGAGGGTATGGAGGCAGGATTTCCTGTCTGGCTGAGGCTGCTGTCAAAATTACTGGTTGGCAGCTGGTTTCTGCTGGCTGCTGTCATTTACCTGAAGCGCGATGGCGATTTCGCCCTGATGCTGGTCGCTCTGGTACTGTTCTGCGGCATCGTCAGCCTGTCTGACCGTCTTTTTTTCCGGGGGCGTCGTGTGCGCTTGATGGGGGCTGCGCCGGTCCAGCAGGTGCTGTCCCATATCCGCCAGGATGCCGAACGCCAGCAGGTGGTGGACTGGGCTGAGGCGGATTACACGGCCGCCGAATATGCGAAGTCTTTCTTTCCTGTGCTGCTGGCCGTGCTGTTGTTGCGCTCCTTTCTCGTCGAGCCGTTCAAGATCCCGTCGGCATCGATGGTGCCGACCCTGCAGGTGCATGATTTCATCCTGGTGAACAAGTTCGCTTATGGTTTGCGCCTGCCGGTAGTAGGTACCAAGATATTGCCGGTAGGGATGCCGGAACGAGGGGATGTGATGGTGTTTTTCCCGCCCAATGACAAGCGCTACTTCATCAAGCGCGTCATCGGTCTGCCTGGCGACCAGATTCGCCTGGAAAACAACGTACTGTATATCAATGGGGTGCGCATGGAGCAGACCTTGCTGTATACCGACAGTCGCTCCTGGCCCCCGGTACTGGTCATGCAGGAGAACCTGCAGCCGAGGGAGCACCTTATGCAGCGCTATCCGGTGCCTACCCCGCATGCCAGCTTCCAGGCCGTGGTGCCGGAAGGGCAGTATTTCATGATGGGAGACAACCGTGACAACAGTAGTGACAGCCGTTTCTGGGGTATGGTGCCTGAGCAGAATATTGTCGGCCAGGCAGTTTATGTCTGGATGCACTGGGAATCATGGCTCAGCTTGCCGTCTTTCTCCCGGAATGGTGTAATCAAATAAATCGACTAACCGGGATGGCCGGGAGGACATGATCATGGTGAGCCGGAAGAAACAGTATGGTTTCAGTATGTTTGAAATTGCGTGTTATTTGCTGGCAGGTGGATTCATATTTACTGTCGTGATGAAGTTGGGGCCTTACTACATGGATGACAGGAATGTGTCTGCTGCCATTGAAGGTATGCACAAAGGGCTGGCATCCAAGGATATCTATGAAGTGACTAATTCTGATATCAAAAACAGTCTGGGCAAGTTTTTCCAGGTCAGTATGTTGTCAACTGACCTGTTGAAGGAAGTTGAAGTCGAGCGAACCGGCGGCAAGGTGCTTTTCAAACTGAACTATGAAGCCAGAACGCCCTTTATTGCCAATGTCGATATTGTGATGCGGTTCAATCACGAGGTAGACCTTGCTGTGCCAGCTGCAAGTGAGTGAAAGGCTTGCTGCGCTGCAGGGATTGCTTGGCTATGAGTTCAGGCAAATATCAGTCTGCCTTCAGGCACTGACCCATCGCAGTTATAACAACCAGCATAACGAACGACTGGAATTCCTGGGTGATGCAATCCTCGACCTGCTGATCAGCGAATCCCTATATAAAAAATACCCGTCAGCCACCGAGGGTGAACTGTCCCACATGAGAGCCAGTATCGTCTGCGGCGAGAACCTGGCGATGATTGCGCGGCAGTTGGAGCTCGGTAGTCACTTGTACCTCGGTGCGGGTGAGGCGCGTTCCGGCGGGCGAGAGCGACAATCCACGCTGGCTAATGCACTGGAAGCACTGATAGCCGCTATCTACCTTGATGGCGGGCTGGAAGCATGCCGGGCCACGACCGAGAAACTGTTTGCCCCGGTTCTGGCGTCGGTTGTGCCCGGTACTGGCAAGGATGCCAAGACACAATTGCAGGAATACCTGCAAGCCAGGCAGTTGCCGCTGCCAACTTATCGATTGCTGGCGCGTACTGGTAGTGAGCACGAAGCACGTTTCACGATGCAATGTGCTGCCGAGGAACTCGGCTTGGCTGCGGAAGCTACTGCGAGCAGCCGCAAGAAGGCGGAGCAATTGGCCGCGGAAAAAGTACTTGAACTGCTGGAGTCAAGCCATTGAATAACGGACAGGTGCCGACAACAGGCGACAAACATTGCGGCATGATCGCGATAGTCGGACGGCCGAATGTCGGCAAATCGACCTTGCTGAATCACTTGCTCGGACAGAAGCTCTGTATCACTTCGCGTAAGCCGCAAACCACCCGGCACTTGATACTCGGCGTCAAGACCGAGGGTAATGTGCAGATGATATTTGTCGACACGCCTGGCATTCATCGCGGTGGTCGCCATGCCATGAACCAGAGGATGAACCGCGCGGCATCTTCCGTCGTGCACGATGTCGATGCCGTGCTGTGGGTGGTTGATCGTGCCATCTGGACTGAGGAAGACCAGCAGGTGCTGGATCGGCTGGCTAGTATCGAGCAGCCGGTGGTGCTGGCGATCAACAAGGTTGACCAGATGGCTGATAAGGCGGCCCTGCTGCCATTGATCCGGAAATATTCGGTGATGCGCGAGTTTGCGGCGATAGTTCCGCTGTCCGCGCTGCAGAAAACTGGTCTGGATGAGCTGGAAAAAGCCCTGTTGCCACATCTGCCAAGTTCAGATTTTATCTATCCGGAAGACCAGCTCACTGACAAGAGTGAGCGCTTCTTTGCTGCAGAGATTATCCGCGAGAAAATTATCCGGCAGTTGGGTGAAGAACTGCCGTACCAGACCGCTGTCGAGATCGAGCAGTTCAAGCAGGAGGGAGGTTTGCTGCGCATTGCCGGCCTGATTCTGGTGGAGAAAGAGGGGCAGAAAAAAATCGTCATCGGGGAAGGTGGTGAGCGGTTGAAGAAGATCGGCCAACAGGCGCGCATCGACATGCAGGAGATGTTCGGTAGCAAGGTGATGCTGCAGCTATGGGTCAAGGTGCGTCGCGGCTGGGCCGATAACGAACGCACACTCAACAGTCTTGGTATTGACTGAGCAGGTTGGCCATGCCGCGCGGTTTCCTGCTGCATAGCCGACCCTTTCGCGAAAGCTCCTGCATAGCCACCTTCCTGACTGACACAGATGGGCGGCTGGATGTCATCGTCCGCGCTGCTCGTGCCGGAAGCAAGCGCCGTGCGTCAGTACCATTGCCATTCTTGCCTTATGAGTTGTCATGGGCCGGACGGGCAGAGCTGAAACATTTGCAGTATTGTGAACCGGCGGGGCAACTTTTCCATCTGGTGGCACAGCCGCTTTTTTGCGGTTTTTACCTCAATGAATTGTTGTGGCGTTTGCTGCCGGCACATATGCCTGAACCGGTATTGCTTGATGCTTATGCTAATGCCTTGCATCAGTTGGCTACAGGTGAGGAGATGGAGCCGGTGTTGCGCCGCTTTGAGTTGACCCTGTTGGCTGAGCTGGGTTACGGTCTGGAGCTGGCTTGTGGCCATGATGGCAGTGCCTTGCAGGCGGATACCCTTTATCGTTATGTGCCTCAACAAGGGCTGGTATCGACAGCGAGTGCAATGGAAGGGGCTGCCTTATGTGGCTCCGGCGAAGAATTCCTTGCGATTGCGGCGCGCGATTTTGGTAATCCCGCAGTATGCCGTTTGGCGAAGGCGTTACTGCGAACGGTGCTGGCGCAACATCTGGGCAACAAGCCATTGCGCAGCCGGGAGTTGTTTGCCCGTTGAAGGCGGGTTCAGCGGGTGCCTTGTAGCCGCTTGAGTTTTGCGCGCGCGGACTTGTCGCCACAGGCGGCAGCACGCTCCAGCCAGTACTGGTATCTGGCAGGGTCTGCAGTGACACCATTGCCAGCGTAATACATACGGGCCAGCAGCAGTTGTGCCTTCACTTCACCAGCCTCGGCGCAGGGGAGTAACAGCTCGGCCGCCAGCGCATACTCACCGCGCGCGAAGGCGCGCAGGCCGGCATCCCGCTGGCTGTGGTCAGTGGAACCCGGGGAGGGTTCTGGTGAATCTGTCGGGCTGATCATGTGGAAGAAGGCTGATTGCTGCTGCCCGTTTTGCAGCAACAGCTGTGTGTTGAGTAATAGAACTCTGTCCACAAGGTTGCGGCACTGCCATGATTGATACATGGTGGGAGACTGTCAAAGCTGGCCAGCCAACCATCGCCTGCAAGAAGTTCTATGGTTTGGCCTCCCGGCATGCAGAGGGACAATGCGCCGCTGAGCACAAGATCCAGGCGCAACGCGGTATGCAGGCGGGTTGTCGGGTGACAGGTTTCAGGTTCGCTGAGGGGTGTGCTGCTGTGCCAGAGACCACCCTGGATGACGAAGGGGTCGGGCAGAAGGGCTGTGCGCTCCATGATTCGCGCAACAGGCCGCAACTGGGTGCTGGAGCCGAGCTCCCAGTGCAGCTGGCGCAAGCCTGGTGGCCAGTGCTGCTGTGGCCAGGCTGCATCCTCGTTGCTGGTACCAATACCAGGTGCTGCTTGCAACTGGCCAAGTGAGGCAAGCATGTCCTGTTTGACCAGTTGTCGGATCGCTGCCGGTGTATGGGTGGCCTGGCCGGCAGGCCACTGTTCGCGCTCACGCATGATGAGGCGTAACTGTTCGTTGTCCAGGAGCAGCGGGGGAAGAGGTATGGCTGTCATGCCTGCCAGTAATTCGTCATGCTGTTACCTGCAATGTAACAGAAGGTTGCGCAGAAGGGGATGCAACAGGCAGGCGGCTTGCCAGAGCCTAGTATTGCAGGCAGGCCAGTCGCTACAATCCCGAGACTCGCCGGCGAGCTGTGTCCTGACACCGATTGATTATGCAGACAAAAAATGAACTGCTCTACCAGCATCCCCTGCAGGACAATTATCGCCTGCTGCGTATCTATGCCTGGTACAGGGCCTTGCTGGCGAGCTTGCTGTTCGGGATGTTCTCACTCGGCATGGCACCGAATGTACTGGGCAAGGTCTATCCCCAGCTGTATGGCTATACCGTAGGGATCTACACGGCGATCAACCTGCTGGTACTCGGCCGTTTGTTGCTCTCTCGCCGCTCGCCCAGCACCACGCTGATATTTGCCATCTGCTTCATTGATATCGTTGCGCCGACGATCATCATGCATTGCAGTGGTGGTATTGCCACAGGCATTGGCTTGCTGGTATTCATCACGGTGGCGGCCGGCAGTATCTTCCTGCAAGGGCAACTGGCTACCTTGCTGGCCGCACTGGCCTGTATTGCGATACTGGTTGAAAGCCTTGCCAGCGGTTATATCCAGCGGGTGGAGATCAATCCCCTGGCCGTCGGTCTGCTCGGTGTGCTGTTGTTTGTTACTTCGCAGCTGTTCCAGTATCTCACCCGGCGCATACTCAGTTCGCAGCAGTCGGCCAACGAGCAGGCCGCCCAGGCAGCGACCTTGCAGAAACTGAACGAGATGATCGTGCAGCGGATGCACACCGGGATCGTTGTTATCGATAACATGGGTCGCATACTTCTCTATAACGAAGCGGCAGCGCGCTTGCTCTTTTTACCTGCACAGCAGGAGCGACCCAGCGACCTTGCTTTCGGGGGCCATCCTTTACTGCAGTCAGCCTTGCGCAAGTGGTTGGCAAATCCGGGTCAGCGGCCGCAACCCCTGCAGCTTGAGGAGGGGAGCCCGGAAATCCAGCTCAATTTTGCCCGCATGGAAAACAGCGGCAATGACCTGGTGCTGGTGTTTGTCGAGGACACGCGGCATATGTCGCAGCGAGCACAGCAGCTCAAGCTGGCTTCGCTGGGTCATCTGACAGCCAGCATCGCGCATGAAGTGCGCAACCCGCTGGGTGCCATCAGCCATGCTGCCCAGTTGCTGGGGGAGTCCGAAGACTTGCCTGAAGCCGACAGGCGGCTGGCGGCCATCATCCAGAACCATTCGCTGCGCGTTAACCGCATTATCGAGAATGTATTGCAGCTGTCGCGCAGGCAGGCATCGCTGCCTGAACGTCGCGACCTGCGGGAATGGCTGGGGCGTTTCGTGCAGCAATATAGCCAGACCCATGGGAGGCCGGTGCAGGTCGACGTGCACTTGCCGGCCGAGCCGTTGCCGGTCTATGTGGACTTCAGCCAGCTCGAACAGGTGTTGAGCAACCTGTGCAGCAATGGCTTGCGCTACAGTGAAAAGGCAACCGGCAAGCCGCGCATCACCCTTCACGCCTATCGCCATGAGAAACTCGACATTCCTTGCCTTGATGTGATTGATTACGGTGAAGGAATTCCCGAGCATGACCGGCAAAATGTTTTTGAACCGTTTTATACGACGGATTCGAGCGGCACGGGCCTTGGTTTGTACATTGCGCGTGAATTATGCCTTGCCAACCAGGCCAGCCTTGACTACAAACGAACTCCTGAAGGACTGAGCTGTTTCCAGATCAGCTTCCCGCATTCCAACAAGATGATGAACTGAGCATGACCACAGCCACCGCATTGATTGTCGATGACGAACCGGATATCCGCGAATTACTGGAGATCACGCTGGGAAGGATGAAGCTGCGCACTGTCAGTGCAGGCGACCTGATGAGTGCGAAGGCCCTCCTGAAGAAGGAAAAAATTTCACTGTGTCTCACGGACATGCAGCTGCCCGATGGCAATGGTCTCTCGCTGGTGCAGCATATCCAGGCGGAATATCCGCATGTGCCGGTTGCCGTGATCACGGCATTTGGCAGCATGGATACCGCCATTAACGCGCTCAAGGCCGGTGCTTTCGATTTTGTCTCCAAGCCCGTGAATCTCGAGCAGTTGCGTGGACTGGTGGAAACAGCCCTCAAGCTCCAGAAACCGCCAGTGCCGGCGGCGCCCGCTGAAGGGGAGTTGCTGGTCGGTGACAGTGATGCCATGCAGAAATTGCGGCGCCAGATTGCCAAGCTTGCCCGCAGCCAGGCGCCTATCTATATCCACGGTGAATCCGGTAGTGGCAAGGAACTGGCCGCCCGTTCCATCCATCGCCAAGGGCCGAGGGCAAGCAGGCCGTTCGTGGCGGTGAACTGCGGTGCGATCCCTTCCGAGCTGATGGAAAGTGAATTCTTCGGTCACAAGAAAGGCAGTTTCACCGGGGCTTCGGCCGACAAACAGGGGCTCTTCCAGGCGGCCAATGGCGGCACGCTGTTCCTGGATGAAGTAGCTGATTTGCCGCTGGATATGCAGGTCAAGCTTTTGCGTGCGATCCAGGAAAAATGTGTGCGTCCGGTCGGGGCAGAGCAGGAAATCCCTATCGATGTACGCATCCTGAGTGCCACACACAAGAATCTGGCAGAAGAAACCAAAGCTGGCCGCTTCCGGCAAGACCTGTTCTACCGTATCAATGTCATCGAGTTGATGGTT
>CALMIC010000180.1 GCA_937864065.1 uncultured Cellvibrionales bacterium
CAAACCTGCCCGCGCATTGAGGAAATGGAAAAATTCGAACGCGACCACCCGCTGTGGGGTATGCCTTATGGCCTGCCTGCGCTCAGTGACAGGGAATTCGGCACCATCGAAGCCTGGCTCGCCGCCGGCGCCCCTGTCGCTTCCTCGCCGGCCCTGCCGCCCGCCATCGCCCGCAACGTGACGCACTGGGAAACATTCCTCAACGGCGACACGCTGAAAGCGCGCCTGATGAGCCGCTACCTCTACGAACACCTGTTCCTGGCACACCTGCACTTTGACGAACCACCAGTGAACAATACACAGCAGCGTCATTTCTTCCGCCTGGTGCGCTCTTCCACGCCGCCGGGACAACCGGTAGCCGAAATCCCGACCCGCCGCCCGTACGACGATCCGGGCACCGCGCCGTTCTGGTACCGCCTGCGGCTCGACACCGGTAGCATCGTGGAAAAAACCCACATGCCCTATGCCCTGAACGCTGCGCGCGAGAAAAAATGGCGACGGTGGTTTCTCGATGCCGATTACACGCTCACAAGCTTGCCATCGTACGCACCTGAAGTGGCCAGCAATCCGTTCGTGGCGTTCGAATCACTACCTGTCGACTCGCGCTACCGATTCCTGCTCGACGAAGCACAATTTGCCATCGACAATTTCATCAAAGGCCCCGTCTGCCGTGGCCAGGTGGCGCTCGGTGTCATCGACGATCATTTCTGGGTTTTCTTTGTTGCACCGGAAGAATTGCCGGTCGAGGAAACAGCATCTTTCCTCGCGCGGGAAAGCAAACACCTGCGCCTGCCTGCCGAAGAAGAGAACAATGCCCGCGTGCTGGACTGGCTCAAGTATTCCAACCTGCAAAAAAATTACTTAAAGGCCAAAGCTGCGGCACTGGAACATAATTTCGGCGGCAAGGGCCGTGTCACGCTGGACCTGGTCTGGGATGGCGACGGCAATGACAATGCCGCACTGACCGTTTTCCGCCACGCTGACAGCGCTTCTGTCGTCAAGGGTCTGGTCGGCCAGCCGCCCAAAACCGCGTGGGTGATGAGCTATGCGCTGATGGAGCGCATCCACTACCTGCTGGTGGCCGGTTACGACGTGTACGGCAGTCTCGCCCACCAACTGAACACGCGCCTGTACATGGATTTCATGCGCATGGAAGGTGAAACCAATTTCCTCATGCTGTTGCCCGCCGCCTCGCGTACCGGTATTCGCGATTTCTGGTATCGCGAAGCCAGTGCGGACGTCAAGAACTACCTGTACGGAGAGCACTACAACCTGAACGTGGAAAGCAACATCCGCTACCACAGCGCTGACCCGCAGCAGGAGCTGTACAGCATGCTGGCCAGGCGGCTGAAGCCCGTGTTGCGAGACAGGTTCAGCCTGCCGGACGACCTTCGCGCAAGCGTGAGACAACCGTTGCAGACGCTACAGGCCGTGCGCGGAGCCGGGCTGGCCGCATTTCCCCAGCACGGCATCCTGCGCGTGACCGACAACAGCGGCAGTGCCCGCTATTTCTCCCTGCTCAACAACAGCGGTTACACCAACAACTCCGAGCTGTTCGGCGAGGAAAAACGCCGTCGCCCGGCAGAAGACTACCTGACCGTGGTGCCCGGTATTATCGGTGCCTACCCGAACGCGTTTTTCGACGTGCCTTCCAGTGAGCTCGAACAGTTTGCCAATGCATTGCGCCAGCTGCGCGACGAAGCGGATTACCGGGCACTGGCCGACCGCTACGCCGTGCGCCGCACCAGCACCGCGTTCTGGGCTTTCAGCGATGCACTGCAGCGGGATTACTTGCGCCGGGAGCCTGTCAACGGCGGCATACTGGATTACAATCGCTTCGAGAACCGCTAACCGGCCTGGGCCCGGGAGGATCCTTCATGGAACTGGATGAACGCAACACCGGCACCATCCATGCGTTACTGGAACGGCTGGCCAACGAACGGCTCCCGCGACTGATCAGTATCAAGGAAAGGGTTGAGCAGGGCGAATGCCTGGCTGAAGTCGATATCGATTTCCTCGAACGCTCGCTGAATGATGCCAACGAGAACGCTCATCTGTACAAGGGCTTTCCCGAGTACCACGACATAGCCGGCAAGGTGGTGGCGATCTACCACGACATCACCGCCAGAGCCCTGGCGAATGAAAAAAGCAGGCAACTGTAAAATCACCATCTTTACCCCAAGGAGCCACCAGAATGATTTCTAGGGGCCTGTTGAAAATTCGCGCTACTGAATCTTTGCTTTGCTGAAATCATTTCAAAATTTTCCGATTTTTTGGTCGATTTGATAATTATTCTTGTTGGTCATGCAAAAAACTGCCAGACGCACGCCGTTTTCTGCCTATTGGCACCCTATAGCGCCATATTTCGTTCCAGATTCCGCATTCGGAGCAAATTGTAGGCAGCCATGATGAAGGTCACCTGACCACTCACCTTGCTTTTGCCTCTGACCATCAACCTTCGTAAACCGCCGTACTGCTTGGCCCAACCGAAAGTGCCTTCAATCAATCGTCGTCGGATCATGCTGAGATAGTAACCGCTGTGGCGGGTGGTGCGTTCATCAATTCTGGAACCACCGGGGCGGTTGTCGTTCTGCGCCACATGCGGCGTGATGTTCAGCTCACGACATCCGTGAATAAAGTCGAACGTATCATAGCCTTTGTCAGCGGCCAGCGTCTTGCGATGTTCTCCGGGCAGTTCTGCCAGTAGGTCGATAGCGGCTTCGCGTTCCGTGGTGGAAGCGGAAGACGTGGTGGTGACACCGACCACCAGACCATTCCGGTTCTCGATCACCTGATGCACGCCGTAGCTAAGGCGAGAGGCGGTACCGGACGACTTGCGCATCAACTCGGCATCTGGATCAGTGCGCGAGACATGCGTGGCATTGCTGCGTTTCTCGCCGTGGAAATCCTTGCCAGATCCGTTATGGTCATCGTCGTCCTTGTCCCGGCGCTGGAAACTCTCTTGCGATGCCCAGGCATCGACGAGTGTTCCGTCCACGCTGAAATGCTCGCTGGACAGCAGGTCACGCTGCTTTGCCATCGCCAGCACACTGTCGAAGAAGTGCGTGAACACCTCATGCTTCAGTAGCCGGTCGCGGTTCTTGCTGAATGTCGAGTGGTTCCACACCTTGTCCTGCATCTCCAGCCCGACAAACCAGCGGAACA
>CALMIC010000181.1 GCA_937864065.1 uncultured Cellvibrionales bacterium
TGCTACTTCATCGTGCTCGGCACCATGGTGCCGTACCTGCCGCTGTACCTGCAGAGCCTCGGCTTTGACGCGTGGCATATCGGCCTGCTGACGTCGGTGATGGTCGGCACCAAGATCGTTGCACCGAATATCTGGGGCTGGCTGGCCGACCGCAGTGGCCGGCGTATGGCCGTGATCCGCGTCGGCTGCCTGATGGCGGCGCTGTGTTTCGCGCTGATGCTGTGGCGGAGTGACATCGCTGCGCTCGCCGTGATCATTTTCCTATACAGTTTTTTCTGGAATGCCGTGCTCGCGCAGTTCGAGGCCGTCACGCTGTTCTACCTCGGCCCGCACGCGGCACACTACAGCCGCATCCGCCTGTGGGGCTCGATCGGTTTCATCGCGGCGGTGGCCGTATTCGGCTGGCTGTTCGATCACGTGGCGCTGGCTGTCTTCCCCGTCATCGTGCTGGCCGGCCTGTTGGCGATCTTCGCCAGCAGCTGGCTGGTGCGTGACCCGCCGTTGCACCCGCACGAGCAACCGCAAACCGATGAAGACGGGTTCATGGCACGGCTGCGCCAGCCACCTGTGTTCATCTTCCTGCTCGTCTGCTTCCTGATGGTGCTGTCGCACGGGCCGTACTACACCTTCTTCAGCCTGCTGATGGAGCGGCATGGCTATTCGCGCACGGCGATTGGTTTGTTGTGGAGCCTCGGTGTGGTCGCCGAGGTGCTGATCTTCTGGTACATGCACCGGCTGTTGCCGTGGTGGGGGCTGCGCAGCCAGTTGCTGCTGAGCCTCGCGCTGACCGTGTTGCGCTGGCTGCTGCTGGCGGCGATGCCGGAGAACCTGCCGGTGATGCTGTTTGCCCAGTGCCTGCATGCGTTCAGTTTTGGCGCCTTCCATGCGGCGGCCATCGAGGTGGTTCGGCGCTGGTTTTCCCGCGCCCAGGCAGGCAAGGCCCAGGCCCTTTACAGCGCCGTCGGTTACGGCGCGGGCAATGCGCTGGGTGCGCTGGCCAGCGGTGCCCTGTGGCAGTTGGGGCCGGCGCTGCCGTTCTACTGCTCGGCGGTGGTGTGCACGCTGGCGCTATTGCTGGTGTGGCGCGGCTTGCCGGCGAGGCTGTTTGCTCAGTAAAGTGTCGGCAAAGGATAACAACAAGCCGGAGGCCCAGTGGGCATGGTCGCATTCTGGATGCCAGTGATACTGGCGGCATTTGCCGGCTTCATGTGGTGCGCAGCCTACCAGCACACGCGAACCGCCTTGTCGCGCCGGCCGGTCGGCTTCAATCACCTGGTGTTCGCACTGTGGGCCACCCTGGCCGCCTTGCTCGCTACCGGCAACCTGTTTTTCTATCTCGACCTGACCCCGGCGCAATACCTGCTGCTAAGCCGCCTGCAGGTGCTGGTGGCGATCGCCACTGTCACGCTGTTCCTGCTGTTTACCGTGCGCTATTTTGCCGTGCCGTTGCGCGGTTTCATCAGCGGGTTGTTGCTGCTGCACGGACTATTGTTCATCGTGGCCTTGAGCAGTGAAGGCGGCGGTTTTTCGCAATTCCTGCCGGAAGACATCCACCGCGCGACGCACGGCCTGATGCAAGGGCGGACGATGCCGTCGCGCATCGTCTTGAACTGGCCAGCGCATGTCTACAATGCACTGATCATCGTCGATTTCGCCGTGGCGTTTTACTGGGGCATCCGCCGCTATGAGCAGCCCGATACGCGCCGCGCCAGCAGTTTCCTGCTGGCCGTGGGGCTGTATTTCATCGCAGTGGTGATCGAGGGCACCATTTATGCCATCACCGGCCAGTTGTCGAACATATCCCTGATGGGTGTGGGCTCGATGGTGTTGTTCATGGGCGGTTCACTCTCCAGCGCTGAGCGCGAGAGTGAAGTGATGGCGATGAACCGCGTACTGGAACAGCGCATTGCCGAACGCACCGCCGAAGTGGAACAGGCCGTGCACACGCTGTCGGCGGAAATGCGCGAGAAAGATGCGCTGCATGCCCAGTTGCTGCAGTCGCAGAAAATGGAAGCGGTAGGGCAGCTCGCCGGCAGCTTCGCGCACGATTTCAACAATGTGCTGACAGCGATCCGCGCCTACAGCGAACTCGCCTATGACCAGACCGCAGCAGGAACGGAAGCGCATGATTACCTTGCGCAGGTGCTAGCCGGCGCCGATCGCGGCGCACAGCTCACCGCGCAGTTGCAGGGCCTGGTGCAGCAGCAGCGCGCTAACCGCCAGCCTTGCCAGCTCGATGCCTGGCTCGCCGATTACGTGGCCAGGCATCCGTTGCAGCCGGCTGCGCGCATCCATCTCGTGCTGGCCATGGCAGACAACCTGCCGCCAGTGCAGGTCGATATACACCAGCTCGGCCAGGTGTTGCGCCACCTGCTGCAGAATGCCGTCGAAGCGATGCCGGACGGCGGTGAGTTGTCGCTGTCATTGCGTGCGGCATCCGGCGTCGCGGTGCCATCCGCGCTACCGCCGGGCGATTACCTGTGCCTGCGCGTTGCCGACACCGGTGCGGGCATCGAGCCGGCACTGCAGCAGACAATTTTCGAACCGTTTTTCACCAGCCGTCCGCAGGAGAAAGCTGGGCTCGGGCTCACGCTGTGCCGCAGCCTGCTGAAGCTCAACGACGGCCACCTGCTGGTCAGCAGCCAGCCGGGGCAGGGCGCGCGTTTCGATATCTACTTGCCCGCCCGCGGCTGAGAAGGTGCACTGCCGGGCTCCACGGCAAACAGTTTGCTGCGCACACTCTTGCGGTAATCCTGCGGCGTGACTGACAGCCACTCGCGGAACAGCCGCGTGAAATGGCTGCTGTCCTGGTAGCCGACTTTTTCCGCCACTTCGGCAATGCTCAGGTTGCTGTTGCCGAGCAGGTCGCGCCCGGCCTCGATGCGCAAGCCCTGCAGGTATTGCAGCGGTGTGGTGCCGGTGGCGGCGCGGAAGCGGCGGTTGAAATTGCGCAGGCTCATGCCGAACTGGCGCGCCACCTCGGCCAGCTGCACCGGTTGTGCAAGATGCTGGTGTAACCAGAGCTGGACCTGGATGATGTCCTCGTCGTCGTGCCGTTCGCTGTCATCCTCGCGGTAGGTGACGTTGTCGTATGACTTGCGCGCCTCATGCGAGAAATGCCGTTCGACATGCGCGGCGATGCTGCTGCCGAAAAAATGGCGGATGAAATGCACCGTGAGATCGGCCAACGCATTGATCGATGCGGCGCAGTACAGGTTGCCGGCGCGGGTGATCAGGTATTGCGGTTTCAGTTCCACCGCCGGGTACAGCGAGGCAAAACGGTCGAGGTAGAACCAGTGCGTGGTCGCCGGGCGCTGGTCGAGTAGGCCGCTGGCAGCGAGGAAACAGACGCCGGTACCGGCCGCGCCGATCAGGCTGCCGGCTTCATGCTGTTCGTGCAGCCACGGCAGCAGTGCGGCATGCTGGCGGATCACCGGCTGCGGGTTGCGCCACAGCGCCGGCAGATACACCAGGTCATAGTGGGTGCCGGGAGAGATGGCACTGGCCTGCAGTGGCAGGCCGCTGCGGCTGGGGTAACTGCCGGCACGCGTGGCGACAAACTCGATTTGCGGCCACCCGCGCCGCTGGCGGGCGCTGGCGAGCTCGGCGGCGGCGCGCAGCATCTCGGCCGGCAGTGCGACACTGGTCGCCAGCAGTTGTTCACAGAGGACAAATGCGATGCGCATCGGTGGCCAGAATGACTACATTGATGGCCATTCTGGCGCTTATCATCGGCTGCGACAAGGCTAGACTGGCCAACATTCCATTGTGGGGGTTGTCTGTTATGTCCTTGTTACCGGTGATTGTCGGCTTCGGGGGTATCAATGCCGCCGGACGTGCCTCGTTCCACCACGCCTATCGCCGCATGGTGCAGGAAAGCCTGCCGGAAGCCGTGCGCCAGGAGACCTTCACCGGCCTGGCCACGCTGATGAACCTGGCCCATTACACCGATGGAAGTTTCCATGACAGCAGCGGTTCACGCTATTCGACGGGCGACCTGGCCAGCAGCTTTGCCGACGCCGTACTGGCAGGCACGCTGATCCGCCGCATCGAGCCCGGCTTTTTCCCGGTGGAAGCCGCGCCGTGGCAGAAAAGCATGTCGTTGGCACCGGCCGATGGTCCGGTCACTTTTGTCACCCAGGAGCGCAACCTGCCGGAGCCGGTGCCAGCGGGCTGGCGCGTCACGCCGCTGGACGGCAAGCAGGTCAAAGTCGAGATCACCGACAGCTGCGAAGTGCTGGTGCCCAGCCAGCGCGTGTTCCCGGTGCAGGCTGCCGGCATGCTGCCAACTGGCTTTGATCCCGGTGCGCTGTACAACTCGCGCAACCATCCGCGCGGCTTGCAGATGACGGTCTACGCCGCGTCCGATGCCGTGCACAGCATGGGCCTGCCGTGGGAAACCGTGCTGAAGCGCGTGTCGCCCGACCAGGTGGCCGTCTACGCCGGCAGCGCAATGAGCCAGCTGGACTACAACGGTTCCGGTGGCATGCTGCAGGCCCGCCTCGCCGGCAAGCGGGTCACGTCCAAGCAGTGTGCACTCGGTTTCTGTGAGATGCCGGCGGATTTCGTCAACGCCTACATCCTCGGTTCGGTCGGTTCGACCGGTACCAGCGCCGGCGCCTGCGCCACGTTCCTGTACAACCTGCGCATGGCGGCGGATGACATCAAGAGCGGCCGGCGCCGTGTAGTGCTGGTCGGCACCAGTGAAGCACCGATCACTGCCGAGATCGCCGACGGCTATGCAGCGATGGGTGCGCTGGCCACTGATGATGAGCTGAAAAAAATCGATGGCACCGCGACGGCTGACCATCGCCGCGCCAGTCGTCCTTTCGGTGAGAACTGCGGCTTCACGCTGGCCGAATCGGCCCAGTTCGTGATGTTGATGGACGATGCACTCGCGCTGGAACTCGGGGCCACGATCTACGGTGCGATCGGCAACATTTTCGTCAACGCCGACGGCCACAAGAAATCGATTTCGGCGCCGGGCGCCGGCAACTACATCACGATGGCGAAAGCGCTCGCGTCCGCGCGTGCGCTGCTCGGCGATGAAGCGGTGGCGCGTCGCAGTTTCGTGCAGGCACACGGTTCCAGCACGCCGCAGAACCGTGTCACCGAATCGCATATCCTCAACGAGGCGGCCAAGGCTTTCGGTATGGAGGAATGGCCGGTGGCTGCGATGAAAGCCTACCTCGGCCACTCGATCGGCAGCGCTGCCGGCGACCAGGTCACCGCATCGCTCGGTGTGTGGCAGTACGGCTTGATCCCCGGTATCAAGACGATCGACAAGGCAGCGGATGACGTGCATCGCTCGCACCTGCACATCGACAGCCGTGACCTCGATGTCGGTCGTGAAGGCATTGATGTCGCTGTCATCAATGCCAAGGGTTTCGGTGGCAACAATGCCACCGGCACGATCCTCGCACCGCATGTTGTCGCGCGCATGTTGCAGAAGAAACACGGCAACGCCGCACTGACGGCCTGGGCCAGGGCCAACGAGGCGGTGGCGGAACGTGCGCGGCAGTATGACCACGAAGCGGTGCAGGGCACAGCCAAGCCGATCTACCTGTTTGACCACAATGTCATCGAGTGTGAGCAGATCGCCATCAGTAAGGACAGCGTGAAAATCCCCGGCTTTGCTGACCCGATCGCGCTGCCGACGGTGGCGGATTATCCCGATATGGTCTGAGCGCGCAGCCAGTCGCCGATCGCGGCCAGTGCCTGCCGGGCTTCCGGCAGGCGCGAATAGAAACAGTGCCACACGTGGATCATCTCCGGCCACTCCTGCAGCGTCACTGCCACGCCATCTTGCATGGCTTTCGCGGCAAAGCGGCGCGAGTCGTCCAGCAGGGTTTCCGCCGTGCCTACCTGCAGCAGCACCGGCGGCATACCGGCCAGTGACTCGGCGTAGAGCGGCGACACCAGCGGGTGCTTGAGGTTGTCCTTGCCGGCGTAGGCAATGGCCATCATCGTCAGGCCACCGCGATTGCCGGACGGATCTTTCGGCTTGTTAACCTCGAACGTGTTGCCCTCACAGGCAAAATCCAGCCACGCGGACAAACCCACCAGCGCCGCTGGTTGCGGCAGGCTCTGCTCGCGCAATGCCAGGCACAACGCGAAGGCGAGGCTGGCACCACCGGAATCGCCACTGACGACAATCCTCCCAGGCGCGTGTTGCGACAGCAGGTGCCGGTAGACGGTGATGGCATCTTCCAGTGCGCAGGGAAACTTGTGTTCCGGCGCAAGGCGGAAATTGAAGGTGATGCACACGGCGTCACAGTCCTGCGCCAGTTGTGCCGCCAGTGGTCGGTGTGACAGCGTCGAGCCGACGTTGTAGCCGCCGCCATGGCAGTGCAGGATGATTTTCTTGCCGGCAGTGTCGTCGATGAACACGCGCTCGGCCGGCACGCCGCCGGCATCAAATGGTACAAACTGCGTGCCAGGCGGGTATTTCGCATTCTGCCAGCCGCTGTCCATCAGTTCGCGGTTGCCGGCGAGCCCCAGTTTCTGCTGTTTCATCGCGCGGAATTCGGCGCGGATCTGCTGCAGGATGTCCTCGCTGCTCATGCTGGCCTCCGTTGCAGGAACACACCGGTTTCCATGTGGTGCGTGTAGGGGAACTGGTCAAACAGCGCGCAGCGCGTGATGCGGTGCGTCTGGCACAGCGCCTGCAGGTTGGCAGCCAGCGTGTCGGGATTGCAGGAGATGTAGACGATGTTATCAAAGCGCTGCAGCAGCGCGCAGGTGTCGTCATCCAGCCCCGCGCGCGGCGGGTCGACCAGCACGGTGGAAAACCGGTAGTCAGCGAGGTTCAGATGCGCGAGCCGGCGGAACGGGCGGACCCCGTTCAGCGCCTGCGTGAATTCCTCGCTGGACAGGCGCGCCAACGCAATGTTGCTGCAGTTGTTGGCGGCGACGTTGTGCTGCAAGGCCTGCACCGAGGCCTTGGACACTTCCGTGGCGAGTACCTTGCCAAACCGCCGCGACAGCGGCAGCGTGAAATTGCCGTTGCCGCAGTAGAGTTCGAGCAGGTCACCGCCAAGCCCGGTGCAACACTGGTCAGCCCAGGCGAGCATCTGCGCATTCACGGCAGCATTCGGCTGGCTGAAGGCGGATTCCGGCTGGCGCTGCACGAAGGTGTTGCCGTTCACGCAGAACTGCTCGTCAACGTAGTCGCAGGCCAGCACGATTTTCTGCCTGCGGCTGCGGCCGATCACCGCGCAGCCCAGGCGATTCTGTAACTGCGTGGCGTGTTGACTCCAGCTGTCATCGAGCGGGCGATGGTAGGCAAGGGTCACCACGCAGTCGCCAGTGGTGGTGGCGAGGAATTCGACCTGGAACAGCTTGCGTCGCAGCGTTTCACACTGTTTGAGTTCGTGCAGCAGCGCCGGCATCAAGGTATTGATGCGTTCGCAAGCGACCGGGAACTGGTCCACGCGAACGATGCCGCCATTATCGCCGGTCATGGCGAAGAAACAGTCATCGCCATCGCGCCAGAACCGGAATTCTGCGCGCATGCGGTAGTGGCTTGGCGGCGAGGCAAACACCTCGGCGGGTGGTGCGGCAAAAGGCTGCAGCAACTGGTTGAGCCGCGCGGCCTTGTCGGCCAGCTGTTGGTCGTACTGTTGCGGGTTAACGCCGGCAATAACCATGCCCTGGCACTCAGAAACTGATGGTGGTGCCGGGTTCGGCAATCGTCGCGCGGAGCTTGCGGCTGGCGAGGGCTTGCTGCAAGGCATCCAGCGCCTGGTCTTCGCCATGCACCAGGTAAAACGGCGGTTTGTTGCTGAACTGATCTGCCCATTCCAGCAACTGGCTCTGGTCGGCGTGCGCAGAGAAGCCGCCCAGCGTGTGGATCTGCGCTTTCACAGCAATGGTCTGGCCAAACAGCTTCACCGTGCGCGGCTTGTTGATCAGGATGCGCCCGAGTGTGCCTTGCGCCTGGTAGCCGGTGAAAACAATGTGGGTATTGTTGTGCCACAAGCGGTGCTTGAAGTGGTGGCGGATGCGCCCGCCAGTGCACATACCACTGCCGGCGATGATGATGGCGCCACTCTTGATGCGGTTGATCGCCATCGAGTCCTCGACCGACTCGGTGATCGACAGGCACGGCAGGAAATCCGCCAGGCTGCGGCTCTTGTATTTCTTCAGCAGCGCGGTGTCTTGCGGGTCGAGCCGGTGCAGGCTGTGCGAATAGACCTCGGTGACGGCGCTACCCATCGGGCTGTCGAGGAATACCAGCCAGTTCTGCAGCTTGCCCTGATGGTAGAGCTTGCCGAGCAGGAAAATCAGTTCCTGCGTACGGCCAACCGCGAAGGCGGGGATCAGGATATTGCCGCGCTCCTGCTGCACTTGCTGCAGGATCTGCTCGAATTCCTCCATCGTGGCATCGAAACTGCGGTGGTTGCGGTCACCGTAGGTGCTTTCCATCAGCACGAGGTCGGCGTGCTGTACCGGCTCCGGATCTTTCATCAGCGAGGTGCTGTCATTGCCAAGGTCGCCGGAAAACACCAGTGTGCGCGTTTTCTTGCCATGGCTGATTTTCAGCTCGACAATAGACGAGCCGAGGATGTGGCCGGCATCGTGCAGTGACAGGGTAATGCCATCGCCGATGTTGTGGTGTTGGCAATAGTCGCAGCAATCGCACAGCTCGAGCACGCGCCGCACATCGCGTTCCTCGTACAGCGGTTTCAGCAGCTTGCGGCCGGCGCGCTCGCGGCGCAGGTTCTCGTATTCCAGGTCCTTCAGGTACAGGTGCAGTGAATCCATCAGCAGGATCTGCAGCAGGTTTTTCGTGCCGGGTGTGCAATAGATCGGCCCGCGAAAGCCTTCATGCACCAGGCGCGGCAACATGCCGGAATGGTCGAGGTGGCCGTGTGACAGGATCACGGCGTCGATGGTCGAGGGCTCGAAATCAAACGGGAACGCGGATTCCGCCTGGCGTTTCTCGCTGTCTTCGCCTTGCCGCAGCCCGCAGTCGAGCAGGATGCGCAGGCCATTGGCTTCCACCAGGTGACAGGAGCCGGTTACTGCACGCGCAGCGCCGTAGAAGGTCACTTGCGGCCCGTCGCCCGCGTGGCCGTGCAAGTGCTCGTCGTGTTGGGAAGACAGTTTCTTTTTCATCGTCGTATCCAGTTTTATTGTGGCGATTGCGCTAGAGGCGCTGCCGGTTTCGTTGTTGCCACCACTGCACGGCGATGGTGCGGGCAGCATCGCCGCTGTCTGCCTTGTCCATCGCGCGCAAGGCGAGGGCGGCCGTGTCCAGCACCGCGGTTTCGGCATAGTCGCACAAGAGTTCGCCGCGCCACAGTTCGCGCAAGCGTGCGGGATCCAGTGCTTCCTCAGCGGCTTGCGGGCTGTCGAAGCGCCGCAGCCAATCCTCGCGCAGCCGTTCGCCGTTATGCAGCAGGTAGAGTTTGCAATCAGCTTCCGGGCGGCGTTCGAACTCGCCGCCTTCGCCTTTGATCACCAGCGCATTCTGTTGCCCGAGCAACCAGGCAGCCTGGGCGTGGTTCTCAGCATAGGCGGGATGGAAGATGCTTTGCAGCGATGTCGGCGCAGCCAGTGGATTGACCAGCCGCACCAGCGTGTGCACGGGCGAACGCAGGCCGAAGGTGTTGCGCAGGTCGATGAGATCCTGCAGCGGTTTGCACCAGTGCCGCAACGGAAAAAAGCAGAAACGCTGCGTTTCGAGCGCGTCCTGCACCTGTGCCCAGCTGCTGGCGACGGGCAGCCCGAGCGCATGGCAGCAGTGTTCTGTGTACAGCCGGCCGCTGGTGTGGCCGTCCGTGCCGTGCATTAACACGCGGATGCCGTTTTCCGCCAGCAGCAGTGCACTTAGCAGGAACCAGGGCAAGTGCTTGCGCTTGCCGGCGTAGGAGGACCAGTCCAGATCGGCACTGATGCCGCCGGGCACGCTGATCGTTTCGCGCACTGCCTCGACAAATCCCGCCAGCTCTTCCGCGCTTTCCTCCTTCACGCGCAACAGCATCAGGAACGCGCCGACCTGCACCGCTTCCGCTTCGCCACGCAGCACCATGCCGAAAGCCGTCCGCGCTTCCTCGCGTGTCAGCGAGCGGGCGCCTTTCTTGACCTTGCCCAGGGCACGGATGTATTGCGCGAACGGGTGTTCTGCCATCATCTGCTCTACCGCAAAAAAAATCAGGCCGCTGGAGCGGCCTGACACGACATCACATGTTCGGGTAGTTGGGGCCGCCGGCGCCTTCCGGCACCACCCAGGTGATGTTCTGGGCCGGGTCCTTGATGTCACAGGTCTTGCAGTGCACACAGTTCTGGCCGTTGATCTTGAACTGCTGCTTGCCATCGATCTCGACCACTTCGTACACGCCGGCCGGGCAGTAGCGCTGTGCCGGTTCGTCGTAGAGCGGCAGGTTGCGGCTGATCGGCAGGTTCGGATCCGTCAGGCGCAAATGGCACGGCTGGTTTTCCTCGTGGTTCGTGTTCGACAAGAACACGGATGACAGGCGGTCAAACGTCAGCACATTGTCGGGTTTCGGGTAGTGGATCTTCGCGCACTCGGCGGCCGGCTTCAGCTGGGCGTAGTCCGGCTTCGGGTCGCGCAGGGTCCACGGCAGGTTGCCGTTGAAGATATTGATGTCGAAGAAAGCGTAGGCCGAACCGAGGATGTTGCCGAACTTGTGTTGGGCAGGGCCGAAGTTGCGCTGCATCCACAGTTCCTTGTAGGCCCAGGAGGCTTCGTAGTTGGCGGCAAACTCGGTCAGCTCTTCACCGGTCTTGCCGGCGGCGAGGGCGGCGGCGATGGTTTCGGCGGCCACCATGCCGGATTTCATGGCGGTATGGCTGCCCTTGATCTTGGCAAAGTTCAGCGTGCCGGCATCATCGCCGATCAGGAAACCGCCAGGGAAACTCATCTTCGGTTGTGACTGCAGGCCGCCCTTGGTGATGGCGCGTGCGCCGTAACAGGTGCGCTTGCCGCCTTCGAGATACTGGCGGATGACCGGGTGGGTCTTGTAACGCTGGAATTCCTCGAACGGGCTGACGTGCGGGTTCGAGTAGGAGAGGTCGGTGATCAGGCCGACGGCAATCTGGTTGTTCTCGATGTGGTACAGGAAGCCACCACCGGCAGAACCGCTTTCGGTCAGCGGCCAGCCGGCGGAGTGCACCACCAGGCCCTGCTTGTGCTTGTCAGCCGGGACTTCCCAGATTTCCTTGATGCCGATCCCGTAGTGTTGCGGGTCCTTGCCGGCATCCAGCTTGAACTTCGCGATCAGCTGCTTGCCCAGGTGGCCGCGGCAGCCTTCAGCGAACAGGGTGTACTTGCCGTGCAGTTCCATGCCGGGGGTGTAGTTGTCGGTCGGCTGGCCGTCATGGCCGATACCCATGTCGCCGGTCACGATGCCTTTCACCTGGCCATTGTCGTGGTACAGCACTTCGGCGGCCGTGAAGCCGGGGAAGATTTCCACGCCCAGCGCTTCGGCCTGTTCGGCCAGCCAGCGGCACAGGCGGCCGAGGCTGATGATGTAATTACCTTCATTGTGCATGGTTTTCGGCACGGCAAAATGCGGCACCTTGATCGCCGCTTCGGCGGAGGTGAGCATGTGGATGTCGTCGCCGATCACCGCCGTTTCCAGCGGGGCGCCATCCGCTTTCCAGTTCGGGAACAGTTCGTTCAGCGCCGTCGGCTCGAACACGGCACCGGACAGGATATGCGCACCCACTTCCGAACCCTTCTCGACCACCACCACCGACAGCTCAGGATTCAGCTGGCGCAGGCGGCAGGCGGCAGACAGGCCTGCCGGGCCGGCACCGACAATCACTACGTCATATTCCATGAACTCTCTTTCAACAGTCATCGCTAGTGCCTCGGGGTAAGTATCGGTTGAAGGGGGAATCGGAAAGCCCCACATTTTACCGGTATCGGGGGGACGATAGAAAGCCCGACAGACGGTCAGACAGCCGGCTGGAATTTTCTGCTTTTGCCCATATCCAATCAGCAGGAGGGTAGAATGCAGCTATCAGCACGTTGTACCGGAACAGGTTTTTTTACATGGGTCATACTGTCTATCGCCAGCTGGTTGCAGGCAAGGAAGGGGAGGAGCACTCACCCGGCCATTCGGGGGCTGCCCTGGCAGAGCGGGTCAAACCGCGTTTGCGCAAGCCGCGGCTGTACCGGGTGGTGATGCTCAATGATGACTACACTCCGATGGAATTCGTGGTGCATGTGCTGGAGAGTTTTTTCAGCATGAACCGTGAACTCGCCACCCGGGTGATGCTAAAGGTCCACACCGAGGGTCGTGCTGTCTGTGGCGTGTTCACCCGTGACATTGCCGAGACAAAGGCCGAACAGATCAACCAGTACTCACGGGAAAACGAACACCCGTTGTTGTGCCAGATCGAGCCGGAAAGCGGCGGGGATGACGACAACGACGAGTAGGCAGCCAACGGTTGCCGACGATCCGATTAACAGGCAGCAGAGGTAATCGCTATGTTAAGCAAGGAGCTTGAAGTCACACTGAACAATGCGTTCCGCGGTGCCCGCGCCAAGCGGCATGAGTTCATGACCGTCGAGCACCTGCTGCTCGCCTTGCTGGACAATGCCGATGCGGCCCAGGTGCTGCAAGCCTGCGCTGCCGACCTGGAAGCCTTGCGGCGCCAGCTGTCCGAGTTCGTCGATTCGACCACGCCGGTGATCCCCGAAGGCGATACCGAGCGCGAAACGCAACCGACGCTCGGTTTCCAGCGCGTGCTGCAGCGTGCCGTTTTCCATGTGCAGTCATCCGGCAAACGCGAAGTGACCGGCGCCAATGTGCTGGTGGCGATCTTCAGCGAGCAGGAGAGCCAGGCGGTGTACTCCCTGCGCGAGCAAGGGGTCGCGCGCCTGGATGTGGTCAATTTCATCACCCATGGCATCTCGAAAATCGGTGGCACCGGCGCGCAGCCTCCGCACAGCCCGCAGGAACAGCAGCAGGATGACGATCAGCAGGCCGGTGAAGGTGGCGCCGCCCAACAGAATCCGCTGGATTCGTTTGCCAGTAACCTCAACGAGCTGGCGCGCCAGGGTCGTATCGACCCGCTGGTCGGGCGCATGCAGGAAGTCGAGCGTGTGTCGCAGATCCTCACGCGCCGGCGCAAGAACAATCCGCTGCTGGTCGGCGAGTCCGGCGTCGGCAAGACCGCCATCGCCGAGGGGCTTGCGCGCTTGATCGTCGACGGCGAGGTGCCGGATGTACTGGCCGACTGCACCGTCTATTCGCTGGATCTTGGCTCGCTGCTCGCGGGCACAAAGTACCGCGGCGATTTCGAGAAGCGCTTCAAGGGCTTGCTGGCTGAACTCAAGAAGCGGCCAGGCGCCATCCTGTTCATTGACGAGATCCATACCATCATCGGCGCCGGCGCGGCATCGGGTGGGGTGATGGATGCCTCCAACCTGCTCAAGCCGCTGCTGACTTCCGGTGACCTGCGCTGCATCGGCTCCACCACGTTCCAGGAATACCGCGGCATTTTCGACAAGGATCGCGCGCTGTCGCGCCGCTTCCAGAAAGTCGATGTCAGCGAGCCCAGTGTCGAGGATACCTACCATATCCTGCGCGGGCTGAAACCGGCTTTCGAGAAACACCACAACCTGCGCTACACCGATGCGGCGCTGAAGGCCGCAGCCGAAATGGCCGCACGCTACATCAACGAGCGTTTCCTGCCCGACAAGGCGATCGACGTGATTGACGAGGCGGGTGCCTACCAGCAATTGCAGCCGCCGAGCAAGCGCAAGCGCCAGATCGGTGTGCATGACATCGAGGCGGTGGTGGCCAAGATCGCGCGTATCCCGCCCCGGAGCGTCTCGTCTTCCGACAAGGAGCTGCTGCGCGACCTGGAAAAGAAACTGAAAATGGTGGTGTTCGGCCAGGACGAAGCCATCGACACGCTGGCCACGGCCATCAAGCTGTCCCGCGCCGGCCTAAGCGCGCCAGGCAAGCCGATCGGCTCTTTCCTGTTCGCCGGCCCGACGGGCGTCGGCAAGACGGAAGTATCCAAGCAGCTGGCGCAGATCATGGGCATGGAGCTGATCCGTTTCGACATGTCCGAGTACATGGAGGCGCACACGGTGTCGCGCCTGATCGGTGCGCCCCCCGGTTATGTCGGTTTCGACCAGGGTGGCCTGTTGACGGAAGCTGTCACCAAACAGCCGCACAGCGTGGTGCTGCTCGACGAGATCGAGAAGGCACACCCGGATATCTACAACCTGCTGTTGCAGGTGATGGACCACGGCACGCTGACCGACAACAACGGCCGCAAGACCGACTTCCGCAACGTGATCCTCATCATGACCACCAATGCCGGTGCCGACCGCATCAGCCGGCCGTCAATCGGCTTCACGCAGCAGGACCACAGCAGTGACGGCAGCGAGGCGCTGAAGAAGGTCTTCACGCCGGAATTCCGCAACCGGCTTGATGCCATCGTGCAGTTTGCCGCCCTCGACAAGGCGACGATCAAGACAGTCGTCGACAAGTTCCTGGTCGAGTTGCAGGCTCAGCTGGATGACAAGAAGGTCATGCTTGAGGTGGATGACGAAGCACGCGACTGGCTGGCGGATAACGGTTATGACCGCGCCATGGGTGCGCGGCCGATGGCGCGCCTGATCAAGGAAAAACTGAAGAAGCCACTGGCCGAAGCGGTGCTGTTCGGCGAGTTGTCAAAAGGTGGGGGGCGTGTGGAGGTGTGCGTCGAGGACGGCGAACTGGCGCTGCATGTCGAGGAGGCAGTGCCAGCCTGAGGGCCGGTAGCCGCCATCGAGTGGCGGCCCTCAGCGGGCGCGGTAAGTGATGCGTCCCTTGGTCAGGTCATAAGGGGTCATCTCGACCTTGACCTTGTCACCGGTCAGGATCCGGATGTAGTTCTTGCGCATCTTGCCTGAAATGTGGGCCATGACGATGTGGCCGTTTTCCAGCTTGACCTTGAATGTTGTATTGGGAAGGGTGTCGATCACCTCACCTTCAAACTCAATACAGTCTTCTTTCGACATCTATATACCTCGTTGGGATGCGGCCACAGTCAGTAAGGCCTTGTACGGCGGCGCATTGTGCCGCAACTGCCCCGGCAAAGCAAAGCGCCTGTCCCGGTATTTCCATTTGCTGCCCTTGCAGCGGGGGTGGCATAATGTCGCCCCTTTATAATCTGTGCCGCTGGCTCGCTGCGGTACGGCGCGCGAAAGTGGCGAAACTGGTAGACGCACTGGATTTAGGTTCCAGCGGGGCAACCCGTGAGAGTTCGAGTCTCTCCTTTCGCACCAAACACCACCCTTACTGATTCCGATAATGAGGTTCGTTGATCATGCAAGTCTCGGTTGAAACCGTATCTTCCCTGGAACGCCGTATGACGGTTGGCCTGCCGGCCGAGCGCATTGATGCCGAAGTCGACAAGCGACTGGCCGAGGCTGCACGCAATGTCCGCCTGGACGGTTTCCGTCGGGGCAAGGTGCCGATGAAGGTCGTACGCCAGCGTTTTGGTCTGGGCGTGCGCCAGGAAGTGCTGGGCGAACTGGTCAACAAAGCCTATTTCGAAGCGGTGCAGCAGGAAAAACTGCAGCCTGCTGGCATGCCGGCCATTGAGGCCAAGGGCGGCGAGAAGGAAGGCAGCGATTTCGAGTTCGTGGCCACCTTCGAGGTGTTCCCGGAGCTGGAGCTCGGCGACCTGGGCAAGGTCTCGGTGGTGCGCCTGGAAGGCGAGGTTACGGATGCAGATATCGACCAGATGCTGGAAAGCCTGCGCCAGCAGCAGGCTCGCTACGAGGTGGTCGAGCGCGCTGCGCAGAAAGACGACCAGGTCACGATCGACTATGAAGGCTTCAAGGGCGGCGAGCCGTTTGCCGGTGGCAAGGGTGAGAACAGCAAGCTGGTGCTGGGTTCCGGCCAGATGATCCCCGGCTTTGAGGACGGCATCATCGGCATGAAGGCTGGCGAGGAAAAGACCATCGCGCTGGCTTTCCCCGAGGACTACCACAGCGAAGAGCTGAAAGGCCAGTCCGTCGAGTTCCGCATCAAGCTGCACAGTGTGGCCGAGAAAAAACTGCCGGAGCTGGATGAGGAATTCTTCAAGCTTTTCGGGGTGTTGGAAGGTGGGCTTGAGAAATTTCGTGAAGAAGTGCGGAACAACATGACCCGCGAAATGAAGAGCGCGGCGTTCAACAAGCTGAAAACTTCAGTGATTGATGAACTTCTCAAAATACATGAATTTCAGGTCCCTAACGCATTGATTAAAAACGAAATCAATGCCATGCGCGGCCAGATGATGCAGCAGTTTGGCGAAATGGCCAAGAAGATTGACCCGGCTTCGATCTTTCCAGACGACATGTTCGCCGAACAGGCGAAGAAGCGGGTCACAACAGGGTTGATCTTCGCCGAACTGATCCGCCAGCGTGACATCAGGGTCGATCCGGGCCGTGTACGCGCCAAGGTCGAGGAAATGGCCGCTATCTACAATGACCCGCAGGAAGTCATCAACCACTACCTGGCCAACAAGCAATTGCTGGCCGGCATCGAGAACATGGTGCTGGAAGACCAGGTCATCGATTTTGTCCTCGGCAGTGCCAAGGTCGAGGACAAGAAGGCCGGCTACCAGGACGTCATCAAGCGGGAAGCTGGCGACGAGTGATGAGCTTGTCGCTGCAGCGCGCTACACTGGTCCCATAAC
>CALMIC010000182.1 GCA_937864065.1 uncultured Cellvibrionales bacterium
CATGCGGGCCGACCAGCTGGGCCATGTCCTTGTCGCCGGTCGAGATCAGCACTTCATGCTGGTGAGCCCTTGCTTGCATGGCCAGGGTGCCGATCACGTCATCGGCCTCGACGCCGTCGATGATCAGCAGCGGCAGGCCCATGGCCCGGATGATGTCGTGCAGCGGCTGTACCTGGCGGCGCAGGTCGTCCGGCATCGGCGGGCGGTGCGCCTTGTAGTCCGGGTAAAGTTCATCGCGGAACGTCTTGCCCTTGGCATCGAACACCACCACCAGGCTGCTGTGGGGGTAATCCTTGCGCAGGCTGCGCAGCATGCTGACGACACCCTTGATCGCGCCGGTCGGCTGCCCCTTTGAGGTAGTCAGCGGCGGCAGGGCGTGGAAGGCGCGGTACAGATAGGAGGAGCCGTCGACGAGGATGCAGTCAGCGTGGGTCATTGTCTGGGCGGGTCCGGGCTGCAAAGCCGCAAGGATACCATTGCCTTGCAACAGCCGTTTTGTGACCTGCTTCATGAATGTGGGTGGTGCAGGCGCAGCAATCGCGACGGTCGGTGTTATCCTTGATTAGTGAATATTTTGACTGTTGTGATCGTGAAACGCTGATGTCGTCGGTAGAAATCCTGCTGGAGCAGGCCCTGCGCGAGGGTCTCTTTTCCACGTCGGCCAGCCCGGACGCGGGAGCGGCTGGCCGTGCGACGCTACTGTCCCGGCTGACCGGGTTACAGAATGTCGATGTGCCGGTGTGGGAAGCGCTGGAACAGGCCGTGCGGCGGCCCGGCGAACTGCCCCTGTCGCAGCAGGATGCCAACCTGCTCTACTTCTGCGACCAGGTGTTCGAACAGTGCCAGCAACAGGCTGACCTGGAGCCGGATTTGCTCACGGCCTTCCTGCACCTGCGCCCGCTACTGGCCGGTGTACTGCTGCGTGAACCGGCGGTGGTGCGCTCACTGCATCACCCGCTGATCGAACTGCTGGACCTGCTGTGGGACGCCGCCCGCTACTGGAGCCCGGAACTCGGCCGTCCCGGGGAGAAATACCGCGCCCGCCTCGACGAGATGCTGGCTCGCCTGCGCACGGCGGATCCCGCCACGGCACCGTTTGCCGACTGGGCGGCCGAGCTGTCCGCCCAGCTCGACAAGGATTTCCAGCGCGCGGCGACGCTCACCAGCCGTATCTGCCAGACCGAGCGCGGCGCGCTGGCCGGCAAACAGGCCGAGATTTTCGTGCGGCAGACGGTGGCAGCCCTGCTGGCCAAGGCCCTGATGCCCGAGGCGGTGGAGGAGCTGTTCAAGGGGCCGCTGCGCAACTCGCTGCAAGTGGTCTACCTGCGCGATGGCGTGGACAGCGATGCCTGGCGCCAGTTGCTGCGAACGGCCGACCTGTTGCTGTCGTCGATGCAGACGGTCGAGGCGCAGGAAGACAAGCAGCAACAGTACCAGGTGATTGGCGCCATGCCAGGCCTGCTCGGCAAGCAGCTGATCAGTATCACCGACCCTGCGGAAATGGAGGACTGGCTGGCACGCATCGAGCAGTTGCATATGCAGATCCTGCTCGGCAACACCGTGGAGCTGCGGCCGGCGCGGCCGTTGTCGCAGCTGGCGGCGGATTCCGGGGTACAGGCCAATGTGAGCGCCGCCTTGCTGGAACAGGTGGCACGGATACCGGAAGGGCAATGGCTGGTGTACCGGCGCGAGGGTGCAGACAACCTGCGCTGCCGGCTGGCGCTGAACCTGCAGGAAACCGGGCAGCTGATTTTCGTCAATGTGCTGGGCGCCAAGTGCCTGGAAAAATCGCTGGAGGACTTTGCCTACCTGCTGGCAGCGCGGCATGTGATGTTGCTCGATGCGGACAGCAATTTCTCGCAGATCCTGCGTGATACGGTGGCGCATTTCCTGCAACTGTTCCAGCGCCAGTCGATGTTGCGGGCTGAAGCGGCCGAACGCCAGCGGCAGGAACAGGATCGCCGCCGCCTGGCGCGCGAGAAGGCACAACGCGAGGCCGAGAAAATCGCCCAGGAGCGCCTGTTGGCGCAGGCGCGGGCCGAGGAAGAAGCCCGGCAGCAGCTGGAAGAGCAGGCACGCCGCGCCGAGGAAAAAGCCCGCAAGGCGGCCGAGGAAGCCCGTATGGCAGCCGAGGAGGCGCAGAAGGCGATAGAAGAGGCGGCCCGGTTTGCCCGCGCCAAGGCGGCGCAGGATGCCATCGTCAATGCCGAGCGGCAGCGTGAACTGGAAGCGGCAGAAAAGGAGCGCCAGCTGCTGGCTGAGAAGCAGGCCCGGCTGCAGGAATGGGAGGCGGTGCAGCAGGGGGTGCGTTCGCTCGGCGTCGGTGCCTGGGTGGATATCGAGATCAATGGCGAGCGGCAGCGCTGCAAGCTGGCGGCTGTCATCAACTCCACCGACAAGCTGATCTTTGTCGGTCGCGACGGGCGCAAGCTCACCGAGCCGCGCCGCGACGAGCTCATCAAGCTGATCCTGGACAACAAGGCCCGCATTATCGAGAAGGGCGACCAGTTCGAAAGCTCGCTTGCCAAGGTGATCCAGACGCTGCGCAAGGATTGAGTTGCTGCCAGTAGGGGGGGGCTGGTGCAAGGGGCGCCGGTAAAATATGATCACTATCACCAGCCCACTGTGATGGTGTTCGCATGAATAACAATAATTACGCGTCCAATCCCGAATCTTGCCAGCGTTCCGAACTCCGCCTTGGCAAGGAACTGGCCATCTTTGTCGAAACCTGGTCCGCCCCCGATGGCGAAACCGAGAAAGCCAATATCGTGGTCTCGAAGACGATTGATGTCTCGGCCAATGGCCTGCAGATCGTCATGGACAAGCCATTGGTGCCTGGCAGCATCCTGCAGGTCTGTATCGAGTTTATCGGCCAGCCGCCGCGCTACCACCTCAGCGGTGAGGTGAAATGGGTGGCCAATGCCGGAAGGGAGAAGGATTACCTGGTCGGCTTCCAGTTGCTCGACTCGGAATTCACCGACATCGAGGCCTGGAAACAATGCATCGCGCTCATGCTGGAAGATCCCGCGAACCCGGTGCGCTGATCCGCAGCGCCCGCACCACCCAGCCCAGGCAGAACAGGCCAAGGCCGCCGCAAGTGAGGAAGAACAGCGGCGCACCGAGCAGTTCGGCCAGCACGCCACCAGCGAGCCCCACGCTGCCCGACACCAGCATGAACAGCGACATCTGCAGCGTGTAATCACCGCCTTCATGCCCGGTGCGGCAAAAGCCCATCATGCCGGCAAACAACGCCACGGTGGACATGGCATCCGCCATCTGCTCGAACACCGCAATACCGTAGACCGCGCTGTCGCTGTGCCAGCCGAGCGGCACCAGTGACCACGCGGCCAGCCCTGCCGCCTGCAACAGCCCGAACCAGAACAGCGCACGCCAGCCGCCGAGCCAGCGCTCGCACAGGCCGCCGCCGAAAGCGGCCAGCAGCCCGGCGATAGAGGCGGCCATGCCCACCTGGCCGACCCGCTCCAGCGTGAAGCCGGCATCGACCAGCAGCGGGCGGATCATGCCGGAAGCCAGCGAGTCCGCAACCTTGTAACTCAGCAGCACCGGCAGCCACAGGCGCATGCCGGGCAGTGCCAGCAGCGGTTGCCATTCACGCCACAGGGGGCGCTGGCGGGGTTTTGTGTCCGGTAGGGGTGTTGATGGCGGCTCACGGAACAGCAGCACCGGGATCATCAGCAACAGCAGCCCAGCCGCGAGCCAGCGGAAACCCTCCTGCAGACCGATGCTGGCCATCAGGATAAGCAGGCCATTGCCGCCCGCCAGCATGCCGAGCTTGTAACCGGCCACCTGCAAGCTGTTGCCCAGCCCGCGCTGCGCGACCGGCAACAGCTTGACCGCCAGTGCGTCGGTGGCGATGTCCTGCGTCGCGAGGCAGGTGTTGACCAGCAGCGCCGCCAGCAGGAACCACAGCAGGTGTTCGCTGAACCAGTGTGCCGGCTGCAGCAGCGACCAGCTGGCCAGGACCAGCAGGCCGACCGACTGCAGCGCGAGGATCCAGCTGCGGTAGTGGTTCGGGCGACCGCTGCCGAGGCGGTCGACATAAGGCGCCCAAAGGAACTTGAAGAACCACGGCAGGGCGAGCAGCTTGGCGAGGCTGACCAGGGCCAGCGACACGCCCTCCTGGCGCAACAGCACCGGCAGGGCGTGCGCAAAGAAACCGGAGGGCAGGCCCTGGGCAATGTAAAGGCTGCCGAGCAGCAGGGCCAGGCGTGGGTTCATCGCCGGGCGTGTTGGGCCAGCGCGTCGAGCCAGCCGGCAGGGAAATAATGCTCGACGGCATCGGCGAGCCGGTCGATATCCGCTTCCTGGCGCGCGCGGTAATCGAATGCTTCGGCCTGCTGCAAGCCAGCCCAGGCCAGCAGGCTGGCCAACGAGTCCGCAGCGTCAAAGATGCCGTGCACATAGCTGCCGAGGATCGCGTCATCCGTTGAGCGCGCGCCGTCGCGATGGTCGCCGAGATCCAGCGCCGGCCGGTCCAGTGCCGGGCCGCTGCTCACGCCGCAGTGGATCTCGTAGCCACACACACTGGCACCCGATGACAGCAGCTTGCCGCTGACGCGCAGCAACTGCTTTTCCGGCTCCAGCACCGTGTTGAAATCGAGCAGGCCCAGGCCGTCGCGCACACCGGCTTCGCCTTCGAGGCCGTGCGGGTCGGCAATGGTGTGGCCCAGCATCTGGAAGCCACCGCAAATGCCCATCAGCTTGCCGCCGTAGCGAAGGTGTTTCTGCAGGTAAGGTTCCCAGCCCTGTTCGCGCAGGAAGCCGAGGTCGGCGCGCACGCTCTTGCTGCCGGGCAGGATGACGAGGTCTGCCGGCGGTTTCGGTTCGTTCGCCCAGACAAAGCGCAGGTCGACTTGCGGGTGCAGGCGCAGCGCATCGAAATCGGTGTGGTTGCTGATGCGCGGTGTGACAGGCACCACCACGCGCAAGGTTTCGCCGCTATGTGCCGTGTCCTGTTGCTCGGCAATCGCATCTTCCGCTTCGAGGTGCAGGCCGTGCAGGTAGGGCATCACCGCCAGCACCGGTTTGCCTGTGCGCTGTTCGAGCCACTCAATGCCCGGTTGCAGCAGCGACACATCGCCGCGGAACTTGTTGATGACGAAACCGGTGATGCGCCGCTGTTCGGACTCACTGAGCAGGTCCAGTGTGCCGCACAGATGGGCGAACACGCCGCCGCGGTCGATGTCGGCGACGAGGATCACCGGGCAGTCGACCGCTTCGGCAAAACCCATATTGGCGACATCGCGGTCGCGCAAATTGATTTCCGCCGGGCTGCCGGCGCCTTCGGTGATGACCAGGCCATATTGCGCCGATAACCGCGCGAACGATTGCAGCACGTACTGCATCGCCTCGGCCTTGTAGTTGTGGTAACCCCAGGCCTCCATGTTGCCGATGGCCTTGCCGTGCACGATGACCTGCGCGCCGCAATCCGTGTTCGGTTTCAGCAGGATCGGGTTCATGTCAGTGTGCGGTTCGAGGTAACAGGCCTGTGCCTGTACGGCCTGGGCGCGGCCGATCTCGCCGCCATCGACGGTCACTGCGCTGTTCAATGCCATGTTCTGCGGCTTGAATGGTGCGACTTTCACACCTCGCCGTGCGAGTGCGCGGCAGAGGCCAGCGACCAGGGTGCTCTTGCCGGCATCGGACGTGCAGCCCTGCACCATCAGGCAATGCGGTGCGCGAAAATTGTCACGCATCGGACTTGCCGGATACGCCGGCATCGGCGAACGATGCCATCTCGTTGAGGAAACGCACGGCGGATTCAACGAGTGGGTAGGTCACTGCCACGCCACTGCCCTCGCCGAGGCGCAGGCCGAGCGATACCAGTGGCTGCACCTGTAGGTAATCCAGCATCTTGCGATGGCCGCTCTCGTTCGACAGGTGCGAGAACAGGCAGTAATCGCGCGCATGCGGTTCCAGGGCAAAGGCCAGTGCGGCCGCACTGCTGGCGATGAAGCCGTCGACCAGCACCAACATGCCCTGTTCACAGGCAGCGAGGAGCGCGCCGGCCATCATCGCGATCTCGAAGCCGCCAAACGTGCAGAGGATGTCGAACGGGTCGGTCAAAGCGCCGTGCCGCGCCAGCGCCTTTTCCAGCACGCGTGTCTTGTGCATCACACCGGCGTCGTCGAGGCCGGTGCCGCGCCCGACACAATCGGCCACGGGCACGCCGGACAGTGCGGCAAACAGTGCCGTGGCCGAGGAGGTGTTGCCGATGCCCATCTCGCCGAAGCCGATCACGTTGCAGCCGCTTTCGGCGGTGGCGCGGGCCAGTGCCGCACCGCGCGCGATGGCCTGCTCGCATTCAGTGACGGTCATGGCCGGTTCGTGCAGGAAATTGCGCGTGCCGGGCGCGACTTTCGCGTGCGTCACCGGCAGCCCGGACAGGTCGCCGTTGACACCGGCATCGATGACATCGATGGCAATGCCGTGCTGGCGACAGAAAACATTGATCGCGGCGCCGCCGTCGGCGAAATTGCGCACCATCTGTTGTGTGACGACCTGCGGGAACGGGCTCACGCCCTCGGCAACAATGCCGTGGTCGCCGGCGAACAGCAGCAGGTGCGGTTTCTGCAGTGTCGGTGTGAGGCTTTGCTGGACCAGTGCCACCTGCAACGCGACGGTTTCCAGGATGCCGAGCGCGCCGGGAGGCTTGGTTTTCTGGTCGATTTTTTGCTGGATCGCGGCCTGCAATGCGCGATCGACGGCAGGCACGGTGAACAGCTTGCGCGCGTCAAACATGCTTGCCGGCCTCCTGTTCAGCGTCAGCGACAATCTGTGTCATCTTCAGCACGCTGTCGGGATTGAGCGCAATCGAACCGATGCCCTGTTGCACCAGCCAGCGCGTGATCTCGGGGAAGTCACTCGGCGCCTGGCCGCAGATGCCGATGTACTTGCCGTGCTTGTTGCAGGCGGTGATCGCCATGCCCATCAGCACGGCGACAGCGGGATTGCGCTCGTCGAACTGCGGCAGCAGGCCCGAATCGCGGTCGACACCGAGGGTGAGCTGGGTGAGGTCGTTCGAGCCGATCGAGAAGCCGTCGCAATACTCGAGGAACTGTTCTGCCAGCAGTGCGTTGGCGGGGATCTCGCACATCAGGATGAGGCGCAGGCCATTGTCGCCGCGCTTCAGCCCGTGCTCGGCCATGATCGCCGACACTTTCTGCACTTCCTCCACGGTGCGCACGAACGGCAGCATCACTTCCAGGTTGGTGAGGCCCATCGTCTCGCGCACGGTGCGGATGGCGCGGCACTCCAGGGCGAAACAGTCGCGAAAACTGTCGGCATAGTAGCGCGAGCAGCCGCGGAAACCGATCATCGGGTTTTCTTCCTGCGGTTCGAAGGCGCTGCCGCCAATGAGCTGCGCATATTCGTTCGACTTGAAGTCGCTCGTGCGGATGATCACCGGCTTCGGGTAAAAAGCGGCCGTGATCGTCGCGATGCCTTCCGCGAGTTTCTCGACATAGAAATCCACCGGGCTGGCATAGCCGTGCGTGTGTTCGCGGATCTCCGCCTGCAGCGCCGGCGGCAGCGTGTCGAATTCGAGCAGCGCGCGCGGATGCACGCCGATGTGGTTGCTGATGATGAACTCCATGCGGGCGAGGCCGACACCACTGTTCGGCAGCTGCGATACGCTGAAGGCCTGGCCGGGGTTGCCGGCGATCAGCATTACATGAGTCTGTGGTTTCGGCAGGGCGCCAAGGTCGACCTGTTCGCGCACGAACGGCAACAGGCTCTCGTAGACGATGCCTTTCTCTCCGTCAGCGCAGCTCACGGTCACGCTGCTGCCTTCAGCCAGCACCTCGGTCGCATTGCCCGTGCCGACCACCGCGGGAATGCCGAGTTCGCGGGCAATGATCGCCGCGTGGCAGGTGCGGCCGCCGCGGTTGGTGACAATCGCGCTCGCGGTTTTCATTACCGGTTCCCAGTCAGGGTCTGTGATGTCGGCCACCAGCACATCACCGGGCTGGATCGTGTGCATCTGCGACTTGTCGCGGATCACGCGCACGGTGCCAGCACCGATTTTCTGGCCGACGCTCTTGCCTTTCGCCAGCACCTTGCCTTTCTGGTCGAGGCGGTAGATATCCTGCAGCAGCAGGTTGCGACTTGCCTGCACGGTTTCCGGCCGCGCCTGCACGATGAACAGCTGCTGCGTGATGCCGTCGCGTGCCCACTCGATATCCATCGGGCAGCCGTAATGTTCCTCGATCACCAGCGCCTGCCTCGCCAGCTCGAGCACTTCGTCGTCGCTGATCGCGAAACGCTGCCGGTCTTGCTGGCTGACGCTTTCATTGCGCGTGGCATTGCCGTTGGCGTGGTCATACACCATGCGCAGCGCTTTCGATCCGAGCTGGCGCTTGAGGATCGGGCGGAAGCCTGCGCGCAACGTCGGCTTGTGTACTGTGAATTCGTCCGGGTTCACCGCGCCTTGCACCACGTTCTCGCCGAGGCCATAAGCTGCGGTGATGCTGATGGCATCTCGGAAGCCGGACTCGGTGTCGAGTGTGAACATGACGCCGGAGGCGCCGATGTCCGAGCGCACCATCTTCTGCACGCCGATCGACAGCGCCACTTTCATGTGGGCGAAGCCCTTGTGTACGCGGTAGGCAATCGCGCGGTCTGTAAACAGCGAGGCGAACACGCGTTTGCAGGTGGCGAGCAGCTGCTCGCGGCCGCGGATGTTCAGGTAGGTTTCCTGTTGGCCGGCGAACGAGGCGTCGGGCAGGTCCTCGGCCGTTGCCGAGCTGCGCACCGCCACATCGGTTTGTGCGCCGTACTGCTGCTCCAGTTCGGCATAGGCTGCCGTGATGGCAGCTTCCAGCCCGGGCGGGATCTCGCCGGCGAGCAACCAGTCGCGGATCTCGCTGCCGGCCTGTTGCAAAGCCGCTACGTCGTTGGTGTCCAGCGCGGTGAGCTTGTCGGTGATTTTCTCGCGCAGCCTGTTGTGGTCCAGGTAGAGCCAGTAGGCCGCAGCAGTGGTGGCGAAGCCGTTCGGCACCTGTACGCCGCGCGGTGCCAGTGTGCTGACCATCTCGCCCAGCGAGGCATTCTTGCCGCCAACCAGCGGCACATCGTGGCGGTTCAGTTCAGCGAAGCGGCGGATCAGTGTGGCAGTCATGCGGGGTTTCCCTGTTGCGGATCGGGGACAATCAAATCGGGGACAGTATAGGTGCGTTTGCGGTTGGCCAGCGGGCACAGGTATTCGATGCGGCAGGCTTCCAGCGCGATGGCGGCGCTGCCATCGGCCTGGCCATAACGCGCATCGCCGATGACCGGATGGCCGAGGCTGGCCAGGTGGCGGCGGATCTGGTGCTTGCGGCCGGTGTCGATGCGGACCTGCAAATGGGTGCAGTCGTTGCCGGCATCGTAGGTCGCCTTGTCGACCCACGTGACGGCATGCTTGCCATCGATGTCGCTATCGATTTTGTGTGGCAAGCTGTCCGGCTGCCAGTGGCCGGCGACGCGCGCCCGGTAGTGCTTGGTGATGCGGTTCTGCTGGAACAGCGCCGACAATGCCGCCGCCGCTTTCTCGCTGTGTGCGACGATCATCAGCCCGCTCGCCTCGCGGTCAAGCCTGTGCACGAGGAAAGTCTTGCGTTGCGTCAGTTGCTCGGCGATACGCAACAGCGAACAGTGGTCGCCGTACAGCGAGCCTTGCGACAGCAGGCCGGACGGCTTGTACCAGACACTGTAACTGCGTTCGTCGGCGACCAGTGTCGGCACTGGTGGCTTCAGCGCGAGGATCCCGGCATCGTAATGCAGATGCAGTGTGCTGCCGGCGGGCAGTTCGCGCGTGGCACGGCGCAGTCGTTCCTGTTTCTTGCCGGTCTGCAACCACACGGCGCCATTGGCCAGCGCCTTTTTCAGTTGCATGCGGGAAACGGGTGTGTTCTCGGCCAGCCAGTCGATGGCGCGCTTACCGTTGGCAGCGACGGCAATGCTTTTGTCGAATGTCTGTGTGGCGGTGTCGGACATGTCGGGCAATCAGTGAGCGTTGAGGCTGGCCAGGATGTGGCGATAGCTCGCCATCCTTTCGGGAAATACCTTGCCGTCAGCTTCTGCGGCGAGCAAGGCGCATCCGGGTTCCTGCTGGTGGCGGCAATCGCGGAAGCGGCAGCCATCGGTGTGTGCGCGCAAATCGACGAAATGTGACAGCAACTCGTTCGCCGGCAAGTGCTGTAGCGTGAATTCGCGGATGCCGGGTGAGTCGATCAGGTCGCCGCCGGCAGGCAAGTGATAGAGGCGTGCCGTGGTGGTGGTGTGCTTGCCCTTGTCGACGGCTTCCGACAGTTCGCCCACGGCGATCTCCACACCAGGCAGCAGCGCGCGGATCAGCGAGGATTTGCCGACACCGGACTGCCCGACCACCACGGCCGTGCGATCCGAGAGGTAATTGGCCAGCACCGGCAGTCCCTCGCCGTTATGCGACGAAATCGCGAACACCGGATAGCCGATGCTGCGGTAGATGTCGAGCAGGCGGTTGATTGCGGCGTCGTTGCTGTCGTCAAGCAGGTCAGTCTTGTTGCAGACGATCACCGCATCGATGCCGTGCAGGTCGGCGGCAACAAGGTAGCGGTCGATGAGGAAAGGGAACGGCTCCGGTTTCGGTGCGATCGTCACCAGCATCGCCTCGATATTGGCCGCAACCGGGCGCAGCAGGCCGCGGCTGTCCGGGCGCGACAACAAGGTACGGCGCTCGCAGCCAGCCACTACCACCCCGCGGGCCTCTGCATCGCTGCCCTCCACGGGCAAACGGGCAATGACATGGTCGCCGGTCACCAGCTGCTCGATATTGGCGCGCAGCGCGCAGCGAGCCAGGCGGGGTGTGTCGTCAAGTGTCTCCACGTCCAGCTGGCGGCCGTAGTGAGCAATGACCAGCACCTCCTGCTCATTGCCCAGCCCGGAATCATCCGCGATAGCGACATCATCAACGGCGTCGCGTTTGCGTGCCTGGTGCAGGGCAATGCGGCGACGTTGTTGTTCGGTCAGGCGTCTGGCCATCAGGTTTGCTTCACATCCGGGGGAATAGCGGTAAGAATGGGGCACACGATACCACCCAGAACATTGCAGAGACAAAGAAAATGCCCGCGCAACCGGCCGTCAGCAAGGACAACCTGATCTGGATCGACCTCGAGATGACCGGGCTCAATCCCGACACCGATGTCATCATCGAGATCGCCACCATCGTCACCGACAGCGACCTCAAGGTGCTGGCCGAGGGTCCGGTACTCGCCGTGCGCCAGCCGCAGGCCGTGATGGATGCGATGGATGACTGGAACACGCGCCAGCACGGCGGCAGCGGGCTCACCGCGCGGGTGCTGGCCAGTGATGTCGATGCAGCCGAAGCGGAGCGCCAGACCATTGCTTTCCTCGAACAGTGGGTGCCGAAAGGCGCCTCGCCGATGTGTGGCAACAGCATCTGCCAGGATCGCCGTTTCCTGTGGCGCGGCATGCCGCAGCTGGAAGCCTATTTCCACTACCGCAACCTCGATGTCAGCACGATCAAGGAACTGGCGAAGCGCTGGCGGCCCGATATCGCCGACGGCGTGAAAAAATCCAGCTCGCACCTGGCGCTGGACGATATCCGCGATTCGATTGCGGAATTGCAGCACTACCGTAAATATTTCTTCATCCTCTGAATCCGTCCACGCGGGAGGCGGCCATGCGCAAACTCGGCAACACCGGCATCGCCATCAGTGCGTTGGGGCTCGGCACCTGGCAGTTTTCCAACGGCGGCAACTTTATTGGTGGCTACTGGGATGCACTGCCCGCCGAGCGCATGCGCGACATTGTCGCCGCCGCGCTCGACAGCGGCATCAACTGGTTTGATACCGCACAGGCCTACGGTAACGGCACCTCCGAACGCAACCTGGCGCGTGCATTGCTGGACGCCGGTCGCCAACCGGGCGATGCGCTGGTCGCCACCAAATGGTGGCCGGTGCTGAAAACAGCCAGCCACTTGCGCGCCACCATTGATGAGCGCATCGCCTGCCTGCAGCCGTTTGCGGTCGACCTGCACCAGGTGCACCAGCCGTTGTCGCTGTCGTCGGTCGAGAAGCAGATGCACACGATGGCTGACCTGCTGGAAGCCGGCAAGATCCGCTCTATCGGCGTCAGCAACTTCACGGCGAAAGCGATGGCGAAGGCTGACGATGTTCTGCGTGCACGCGGCCATGCACTGGCGGCCAACCAGGTGCGCTACAACCTGCTGGCGCGCCAGATCGAGCGCAATGGCATCCTGCAGGAAGCGAAAGCGCGCGGCATCACCATCATCGCCTGGTCGCCGCTGGAGCAAGGCATGCTGACAGGGCGCTTCCACCGCGACCCGGCCAGCATGGCAAAATTGCCGTGGATGCGGCGCCAGGCGCTGGCATTCCAGAAGTCCCGGCTGGTGAAAAGCCTGCCGCTGATTGAGACGCTGGAGCAGGTGGCGGCGAGCCATGACGCCAGCGTGAGCCAGGTGGCGCTGGCCTGGTTGGTACACTCCCACGGCGACACGGTGGTGGCTATCCCCGGTGCCAGCAGTGTGGCCCAGGTGCAGCAGAATGCCGGTGCCTTGCACTTGCGGCTCAGCGATGCCGAACGCAATGCCATTGACGAAGCGGCTTCCGCTTTCTGAGAAGTCGCGCTATAAGGGGAAACTGTTTACAGGAGAGCAACATGGCCGAGACCATCTTTATCAAGAAACCGACACCAGAGCAGATGGGCCAGGCGCTCGCTGCCGCCCAGGCCTTGCGCGAGGGCGAGGATCCCGATTCGATGGGGCACGCATTCCTGTACCTGTTCAACCGTAACAAGCACCTGGAAGAGGTGTACGAGCACGTCTACCACTACCTGCATTCCGGCCAGGCCTCGCGTGAACACGCGATGCTGGTCCGCGCCATCGAGCGCGCCGAGAAGGCCGCTCATCCGCACGAGGATTCCCCGGCCGTATTCCCGGGCGCCTGACCGGGCATTGCTCGGCAGGCGCTCAGTCCAGCGTCTGCCGCATTTCCAGCGCGGGGGTGCCGCAATCGGTCTGGCCGATTTGCACCGCAGGCACCCCGGCCATCACCGCGCAATCCGGTACCGGCTTCAGGATCACGCTGCCGGCAGCGATCTGCGCGCAGCGGCCTACGCGGATATTGCCAAGGATCTTGCTGCCGGGGCCGATCAGCACGCCGGGGCCGATTTTCGGGTGCCGGTCACCGGTCTCCTTGCCTGTGCCGCCGAGGGTTACGTCCTGCAGGATCGACACGTCGTCGCCCACGCTCGCTGTTTCGCCGATAACGATGCCGGTGGCGTGATCCAGCAGCACGCCGCTGCCAATGGTCGCTGCCGGGTGGATGTCCACGGCAAACAGGACCGAGATGCGGTTTTGCAGGAAATAGGCCAGCGCGCGACGCTGCTGCTGCCACAGCCAGTGGGCCACGCGCCACGCGGACAGGGCGTGGAAACCCTTGTAGAACAGCAGCGCATGCAGCTGCGACTGGCAGACCGGGTCGCGCGTCTGGATGGCCTCGATGTCGCGCGCCATGGCGATAGCGATGCCCGGGTCAGCGGCAAAGGCCTCCGCAAACACTTCCTGCAGGCACAGTGCCGGCAATGCCTGGCAACCGAGTTTGTCGGCGAGCAGGAAACTGATGGCTTCCGGCAGCGCGGCATGGCGCAGCACAGTGTTGTGCAGGAAGCTGGCCAGTGCCGGTTCGCGGCCGGCTTCGAGCTGCGCGGTGTCGCGCAGGGCTTGCCACAGCAGTGTGGTCATCGGGTGCTTGCCTCGCCGTAGAACAATCGCTCAAACGTTGCTTCATTGAAGCCGTCCATGCGTTGCCTGCCGACCAGGATCACGGGAACCCCGCTGGCCGACAGTTGCTGGTATTCCTCCCAGGCCTCACGGTCCTGCTCGATGTTGCGCTCGGTGAATGCAATGCCGCGCTGCTGGAAATAGCGCCGCGCCTTCTTGCAGTAACCGCAGCGTTCCGTGCTGTACATCACCACGTTCTTCAGGCCCGGCTTGCGTTCCGGCTGGTAGAAACCTTGCCAGCCCGGTGCCTCGCTGATCGACACGTCGGTGAAGGTATTGATGTTGTCCAGTGCCACTGTGGCAGCAGCCTGCGCTGCCGGCTTGCTGTCGCTGAAATGCACCTTGCCGTTGCTGTCGGTCCATTGGTAGA
>CALMIC010000183.1 GCA_937864065.1 uncultured Cellvibrionales bacterium
GGCGATGTGCTGCTGGTCAATGGCCTGCCGATTGCGTTGACAGCGCACGATTCGCTCGAAGCACTCAGCTGGCATCCACATGAAGTGGATGTAGTGCTGGAGTGCAGTGGCAGGTTTTCCTCGCGGTCGCTCGCGCAGCGACATATTACGGGCGGTGCAAAAAAAGTGCTGTTTTCCCAGCCGGCTGAAAATGACATTGATGCAGCTATCGTTTGCGGCGTCAATGACGGCGCGCTGAAGCCCGGGTACACCATCGTCTCGGCTGCTTCCTGCACCACCAATGCCATTGTGCCGGTGATCCAGGTGCTCGATGAGACATTCGGCGTGGTCAACGGCGTCATCACGACAATCCATTCGGCGATGAATGACCAGCCGGTGCTGGATGCTTACCACCACACTGATTTGCGCAAGACGCGCGCGGCACTGCATTCGCTGATCCCGATCGATACGCAATTGGCGCGCGGCATCGAACGCATCCTGCCGCACCTGCACGGGCGCTTTGAGGCGCAGGCCTTGCGCGTGCCGACGCAGAATGTCTCGGCGATGGATCTCTCCGTGTTGTTACACAAGCCGGTAGATGTGCAGTCAGTCAATGCGGCGTTGCAGGCGGCTGCCAGTGGTGCATTGCGCGGCATACTTGGCTACACGGAAGAGCCGCTGGCTTCCTGCGATTTCAACCATGACAGCCATTCGGGGATTGTCGATGCCAGCCAGACCCGCGCCAGCGGCCAGTTGGTCAAAGTGCTGGTGTGGTTCGATAACGAATGGGCTTACGCCAACCGCATGCTGGATATCCTGTTGCGCTGGCAATAACTCTCAGTACCGGGCATTGCGCTGCATCTGTTCCTGCGTGCTGGCCCAGGGCTGGTAGTGGTTAACAGCATCGATAAATCGCTGTTCGTACCCCGCCACATTGTCCAGCGTAATACGGTGCCGGCCTGCTGCCATCGATTCGATTAAATAGTGTTGTACATCGCCGTAGAAATGGCGCAGGTCGCGGTAATGGGCCAGGTCGCCGGCAATCCATTGCTCGTCATTGAAGGCGAATACACGCATGTTGTGGCAATGGGCCACTTTTCCTGTGACGTAACGCAGCATGTACAAGTGGTAGTGGAGCTCCGGTGCGGCTTGCTCGGCAAACCACAGGTAGGACAGTGGCGGGAAAAACAGGTCAACGCGCATCGCTATGTTGCAGTAAGGCAGCAGGGTCTCCAGCAGCCGCTCGTCCACGGCGCGGTAATCCAGTGCTGCGATGCCAGTACCGTCCAGCAATGCATGTGCCGGCGCCTGGAATGTTTTGCGCAGCTCGGCAATGTCTTCTGCGGTATGAAACGGCTTGCAACGGCGTGCGGTCGGACAGCCGTGGTCCCACAGGCCCATGCTGTCGATGGAAGGGATGTTGACGTAATCTGCCTGCTGCAAAACGCTGATGGCCTGGCCAAGGATTCCCAGGTTGAAGACATAGCGGTAATCGTCCAGTCGGCTGTTGTTGTACAGGTAAGCGGGGAAAATCGTGGAATCCTTGAGTGCTGCGCGCGTGACATTACGGTAGCGGAGGTATTGCTGCGGCAGGATTTCCCAGATAACGAGCTTGAGCGGCCTCGTTAGCAGCGCCCTTTCCATCGTCACTTGCTGTTCTGCCGGTTTTCCATCCGGCAGGAACAGTTTCAGTGCGCGCTGCAGCTGGTAGGCGTTGGCGATGTCCGCGCCAATGAAACTGCCGCTGAGTGATGTCCCCATCAGTGCGGCGTCGTAACCTTCCGTGTCATCTGCGAGGTACTGGTTGACCAGGCCGGCATTCTGGCAGCGCTGGTTGTCATTGAATCCGTGGTGGAAGATGCCCGGCAGCGCCTTGTGAAAAACATGGCAGGGGTCGGCCAGCAGCACCAGGCATGCTGGCGGCAGGATGAACAGCGCAAAGGCCAGGGTGAGCGCGGCCAGTACTGTGGCACTGTGACCGGTTTGCTGCCTGGTCATGGACATGGTTCAGCGCTGCTCCAGCCTGCTGCCAAACGGGCGGTAGGTATTCATGTTGTCGACAGCCTCTTGCTCGAAGCGATCAATATTGTCCGGCGTCAGCTGGTGGCGGCCTTGTGCCATGGCATCCACCAGTCGGTCATGCACATCGCCGTAGAAGTGGCGCGGGTCATGGTAGTTGGAGAGGTCGGCCGTGACCGGCAGGTCGTTCATGAAGGCAAAGACGCGCACATTGCTGCAGTGGGCGGTTTGTTCCAGCACATGACGTGGCATGTACAACTCGTAATCGAAATCTTCTGGCGACAGTCTCGTGTACCACAGCAGCGAGATTGGCGGAAAGAAAAGGTCAAAGTGCACATCACTGTTGCAATGGTCTTCGATAATGTCCATGACGAAGCGGTCAAAATCGCTGTAGTCATGCTTTTGCTTTTCTTCTGCTGGTTTCAGTGATCGTGTCACCGGCTGGTAAGCGTTGCGGATGGCAGCGATATCATCAGGATGGTAGAACTGGTTGCAGATGCCGTGTGACTGGCACTGGTTCTCCCAGTAGCCGAGGCGGTCGATCGATTCGATCTGCCCCCAGGTGTTGCCCTTGAGGATTTCCAGCGATGCCGAAAAGCTGGAGCTATTGAAGATGTAGCGGTAGTCGTCGAGCCTGCCCTCATTGTAGAGATAGGGCGGGAAGCGGCCTTTTTTTTCCATGTCGTCAAAACTGCGGATGTCCTGCATGTGGAAAAAATGCGGCGAGATCTCCCAGAAAACATGCTTGACCCTGCCGGTGCGCAAGGCATGCAGCGCCACGGCATGCATTTCCCTCGGCACGATGCCGACCATGCTCAGCTTGAGCGTGCGCGACAACCCGGTTTTTTGCGGCACATATTCCGGGCGGAAATTCTCGCTCAGCGAAGTCCCGAGAATGATGGAATCGAAATGCTCGGCTTCATCGGCCAGGTAGCTGTTGATGAGGCCGGCGAGCTGGCAGCTGGTCAGCGCAGAAAAGCCGTGTGGCAGCAGGCGTTGGAATGGCTTGTGGAAAACATGGCAGGGATCGGCGAGGTAGACCAGGGCAGCCGGCGCGCTGACGCAGGCCAGCAGTACCAGGAGGAGTGCGGCGATGGCAGTGCGGCGGTGGCTCATCGTCGGTTCAGAAGTAGAAGTAGATGAAGGTGGCGATGCCGTTGGTCATGAACAGCGTGTAGAACAGACCGACGCCGAGGGTCAGCCCGATCGCCAGGGTGGCCGGCCAGCCCGGGTTGGCGATGTTGCCGCTGCCGGCGAGCCTGGCGCAGTTCGGTGCCAGCCAGGCGAGCAACAGGCAGGGCAACAGCACCAGCCACTGGCGCGCGGGGAAATAGGCGGCCTCCTCGAACGGATCCCAGGTTTGCGGCTCGAGCAGGCCGTTGGCCAGTGCGCGCAGCGTGTCGGCATCGGCAAAGCCGTGCAGGCCGGCCATTCCGCGCAGCACGGCCAGCGCCTGTGGCAGCGTTTCGGCGCGGAAGAACACCCAGGCGGCATTGGCAAACAGGAAGGTCAGCAACCAGCCGGCCAGCGCCGGCAGGCGCAGGCCCAGTGATTGCCACAGCTTGTGCAGCACGGCAGCAGCACCGTGCAGTGCGCCCCAGATGACGAAGGTCCAGCTGGCGCCGTGCCAAAGGCCGCCGAGCAGGAAAGTGGTGAACAGCGCACAGTACATGCGTGCCGGACCGAAGCGGTTACCGCCGAGCGGGATATAGAGGTAGTCGCGCAGCCAGCGCGACAGCGTCATGTGCCAGCGACGCCAGAAATCCTGGATGTTGGTGGCCCGGTAGGGTGAATTGAAGTTTTCCGGCAGGCGGATGTTGAACAGCAGCGAGGCGCCGATCGCCATGTCGGTGTAACCGGAGAAGTCGAAGTACAGCTGCAGGGTGTAGCTCAGGCTGGCCAGCCAGGCCTGGTGGAACAGCAACGGCTCCGTACTGTTGAAGCCCTGATCGGCACCCACGGCCAGCGAGTCGGCCAGGATCACTTTCTTGCACAGGCCGACGCCGAGGATGAACAGGCCAAGCTGGATATTGCCCCAGTTGGCCCGCCGCGCCTCACTGGCGGCGAACTGCGGCATCATCTCGCCATGGTGCAGGATAGGGCCGGCAATCAGGTGCGGGAAATAGGTGACGAATAGCGCGTAGTGCACCGGGTTGACCTCGCGCGCCTTGCCGCGATACACATCGACCAGGAACGCGATCTGGGTAAAGGTGAAGAAGCTGATGCCCAGCGGCAGCGCCAGTTGCAGTAGTGGCAGCGGCGGCTCGACCCAGTGGTTCAGGTTGCCAATAAAAAAGTCGGCGTATTTGTAGTAGCCGAGCAGTAACAGGTTGCCGGCGATGGCGGCCGTGAGCACGGTGCGGGCCGGCCTGCCCTGCAGGCGACCCAGCCAGCGCGCGAGGCTGTAGTTGAACAGCATCGAGATGCCGATCAGCCACAGGTAGCTGATGCTCCACCAGCCATAGAAGAACAGCGAGGCGGCCACCAGCCACAGCTTGCCCGGGAAATCATTGCCGCGCCGGTTCAGCCAGAAATAGCCCAATACAACCAGCGGCAGGAACAGCAGCAGGTACTCGAACGAGTTGAACAGCATGGCGCCCGGGCCGGGGATGAAGTCAGGCAGGCGGTCAGGGTAGGCTGCAGGCATGGTTGTTGTCGTTAGCGGGCCGGTGGCGAGACTTTAGCAGCCCACACCGCCAGCGGCCAGAATCCCCACCTTGAAGCCGGCCTTTCCATCCCCATATAGGTTAGCCAGTCCATTTTGCAGGAGGCCGCTGTGTCCGAACCCGAAAACCAGACTAACCCGGAGCAGGCTACGACCCCGGCGCCAGAGGGTGCCGAGCAACAGCTGGAGGCCTTGCAGGCCGACCTGGCCGCCGCGCGTGACCAGGCCCTGCGCACGGCTGCCGAGATGCAGAACCTGCGCCGGCGCACCGAGCAGGAAGTGGAGAAAGCGCACAAGTTCGCGCTGGAGCGCTTTGCCGGTGAACTGTTGCCGGTCGTGGACAACCTCGAACGCGCCCTGGCGGCGATCCCCGCCGACGAGGCCGCCAACCGCGAGGGCGTCGAGCTGACCCTCAAGTCGCTGCTCGCAGCACTGGAAAAGCACGGCGTCAGCCTGATCGACCCGCATGGCGAACACTTCAACCCGGATCATCACCAGGCGATCGCGATGCTGGAGGCCCCGCACGCAGCGCCGAACACGGTGGTGGATGTCATGCAGAAGGGTTACAGCCTCAACGGCCGCCTGCTGCGCCCGGCTATGGTCGCGGTGGCCAAGCCCGCCTCTTGAAAACGCCGCCGCCAGACCAATATACGAACCAACTGCATTGATAGCCGCCACGGCGGCACGAACGGAGAGACACCATGGGCAAGATTATCGGCATCGACCTCGGCACCACCAACTCCTGTGTGGCGATCCTCGAGGGTGACAAGGTCAAGGTTATCGAGAACGCTGAGGGCGACCGCACCACGCCGTCTATTGTCGCGTTCACGGATGACAGCGAAGTGCTGGTCGGCCAGAGCGCCAAGCGCCAGGCGGTCACCAACCCCACCAATACCCTGTTTGCGGTCAAGCGCCTGATCGGCCGCCGCTTCAAGGATGATGTGGTGCAGAAAGACATCAGCATGGTGCCGTACAAGATCGTCGCGGCCGATAACGGCGATGCGTGGGTCGAGGTGAAGGGTGACAAGAAAGCCCCGCCGCAGATATCGGCCGAAGTGCTGAAGAAAATGAAGAAGACCGCCGAGGATTACCTCGGTGAGAAAGTCACCGAGGCGGTCATCACCGTCCCGGCGTACTTCAATGACTCGCAGCGCCAGGCCACCAAGGATGCTGGTCGCATCGCAGGCCTGGAAGTGAAGCGCATCATCAACGAGCCGACGGCTGCTGCGCTGGCTTTCGGCATGGACAAGAAGGAAGGTGACCGCAAGATCGCCGTGTATGACCTTGGTGGCGGTACCTTCGATATTTCCATTATCGAGATCGCGGAAGTCGATGGCGAGCACCAGTTCGAGGTATTGTCGACCAATGGCGATACCTTCCTCGGCGGTGAGGATTTCGACCTCGCGCTGATCGACTACCTCGCCGAAGAGTTCAAGAAAACCAACGGCATCAACCTGAAGGGCGATCCGCTGGCGATGCAGCGCCTGAAGGAAGCGGCCGAGAAGGCGAAGATCGAATTGTCTTCCGCGCAACAGACGGAAGTGAACCTGCCGTACATCACGGCTGATGCCACCGGCCCGAAACACCTGGTTGTCAAGCTGTCGCGTGCCAAGCTCGAGGCGCTGGTGGAGAATCTGGTCGACCGTTCGATGGAGCCGGTGAAAATCGCGCTGAATGATGCCGGCCTCAAAGTCTCCGATATCGAGGACGTGATCCTCGTCGGTGGCCAGACGCGCATGCCGCTGGTACAGAAAAAAGTGGCCGACTTCTTTGGCAAGGAGCCGCGCAAGGACGTCAACCCGGATGAAGCCGTGGCCATGGGCGCCGCGATCCAGGGTGCGGTACTGTCCGGCGACGTGAAAGACGTGCTGCTGCTCGACGTCACGCCGCTGACGCTTGGCATCGAGACCATGGGTGGCGTGGCTACCCCGCTGATCGAGAAGAACACCACGATCCCGACCAAGAAGTCGCAGGTGTTCTCGACGGCTGACGACAACCAGACGGCGGTGACGATTCATGTCGTGCAGGGCGAGCGCAAGCAGGCTTCGCAGAACAAGTCGCTGGGCCGTTTCGATCTGTCGGATATCCCGCCGGCGCCGCGCGGCATGCCGCAGATCGAGGTGACCTTCGACATCGACGCCAACGGTATCCTGAACGTCAGCGCGAAAGACAAGGCGACCGGCAAGCAACAGTCGATTGTCATCAAGGCCTCGTCCGGCCTGAGCGATGCCGAGATCCAGCAGATGGTGCGCGACGCCGAAGCCAATGCCGAAGCTGACAAGAAGTTCGAAGAGCTCGTGACTGCGCGCAACATGGCCGAGGGCCTGGCGCACGCTGCACGCAAGACGCTGGCCGAGGCCGGTGACAAGGCCACGGCGGAAGAGCGTGAAGCGATTGAGGCAGCAGCGAAGGAAGTGGACGAGGCCGTGAAAACTGATGACAAGGATCGCATCGAAGCCGCGACACAGAAACTGTCCGAAGCCTCCGGTAACCTGGCGCAGAAAATGTATGCCGATGCCGCAGCGCAGCAGCCTGGCAGTGAAGCCGGCCAGCAGGGCGGCGGTGACGATGTCGTCGATGCCGAGTTCGAGGAAGTGAAGGACAAGTAATGCCTGTCCGTTGAAGACGAACAACACAGAGCGCGGTTCGTCCGCGCTTTTGTGTTTCATGACGGTGGTTGAAGAGACAGCACTATGGCCAAGCGGGATTACTACGAAGTACTGGGCGTCAAGCGCGATGCGGACGAGGCTGAGATCAAGAAAGCCTACCGCCGCATCGCGATGAAATTCCATCCGGACCGCAACCCGGACGACAAGGATGCCGAGGAAAAATTCAAGGAAGCCTCGGAAGCCTACGAGATCCTCAGCGACGAACAGAAGCGCGCGGCATACGACCGCATGGGCCATGCGGCTTTCGAGCAGGGTGGTGGTGCCGGCCCTGGTGGCTTCAGTGGCGGTGGCTTCGGCAATTTCAGCGATATTTTCGGCGATGTGTTCGGCGACATCTTCGGTGGCGGCGGTGGCCGTGCGCGCGGTGGCCCGAGCCGCGGCTCCGACCTGCGCTACAACCTTGAAATCGACCTCGAAGAAGCCGTGCGCGGCACCACCACCCGCATCCGGGTACCGACGCTGGTCGCCTGCAAGCCCTGCGATGCCAGCGGTGCCAAGCCGGGTTCCAAGCCGGTGACCTGCAAGACCTGTAACGGCATGGGCCAGGTGCGGATGCAGCAGGGCTTCTTTGCGGTGCAGCAGGCCTGCCCGACCTGTCGCGGGCGGGGCACGACGATCAGCGACCCGTGCACCAGCTGTCGCGGCCAGGGGCGGGTCGAGGAAGAAAAGACGCTGTCGGTGAAGATCCCGCCCGGGGTCGACAATGGTGACCGCATCCGCCTCGCCGGTGAGGGTGAGGCTGGCATGGACGGCGGCCCGAGTGGTGACCTGTATGTGCAGATCAATGTACGGCCGCACGCCATCTTCGAGCGCGACGGCAAGAACCTGTATTGCGAGGTGCCGATCAGCATTGTCGATGCCGCCCTCGGCGGTGAGCTGGAGGTGCCGACGCTGGATGGCAAGGTGATGCTGAAAGTGCCGGAGGAAACCCAGACCGGCAAGCTTTTCCGCCTGCGCGGCAAGGGTGTCGTGCCGGTGCGCGGGGGCCAGCCGGGCGACCTGATCTGCAAGGTCACGGTCGAGACTCCGGTCAACCTGAGCAAGCAGCAGAAAGACATCCTGCGCCAGTTCCAGGAGAGTATCGAGGGCACACGCCATTCGCCCAAAAAGTCATCCTGGTTCGATGGTGTGAAGGCGTTTTTCGAAGACCACTGAGGCTCCCGGACGGCATGTTTGCGGCAAATCGTCACTGTCTTGAAGTGGGTGAGCTGGCTATAATCACGCTGCTTACCCGTTTGTCCGAGGAGACAACCCGTGAAAACACTCGTGAAGACCCTTTCTGTCCTGGTCGCCAGCGCAGCCCTGGCCGGTGCCTTTTCTGTGCAGGCCGAAGACAAGGCCGCGGCGAACACTGCCCCGGTCGGGCAAGTGTGCAAGCAAGGTGAGCCTTGCGCCTCGGCGGCTGCAGCCGCTGCCGGCGGTGGCGGAGCCAAGAGCGGTGAGCAGGTGTTCAACACGGCGTGCACCAGCTGCCACTCCACCGGCGCTGCCGGTGCCCCGAAAGTGGGTGATGCCGCAGCCTGGAGTGCACGCCTGGCCGAGCGCGGCAAGGATGGCCTCCACCACAGCGCGATTGCCGGCTTCAAGGGCATGCCCGCCAAGGGCCTGTGCTTCGCCTGCTCGGATGACGAGCTGAAAGGCGCGGTGGATTACATGCTCGACAAGAGCAAGTAAGCCGAGGCTCCCCTGTAAACGCCCCGCACTTGCGGGGCGTTTCTGTTTTGGGGCTACAATCGGCAGAAACACGCCAACGGATGCCCCATGAACAGTACTGCCCGCCCGCCGGAACGCCTGCTCGACCTGCGCAATACCCTCGACGACCTGGTGGCGGACGGTTTGCTGGACCGGCGTGATGCGAATTTTCTGGCCGGCACCCCGCGCTCGCGCGAGAACGCCCTGCTGCACCCGCTGACCTACATTGCCAAGATGAACCTGCAGGACCAGCAGCGGCCTGGCAAGTTGCTGGATGAGGATCGCCTGACCCTGTGGCTGGCCGAGAAAGCCGGCCAGCCCTACTACCACATCGACCCACTGAAGATTGATGTCACCAAGACTGCAGCGGTGATGTCGTTTGCCTTTGCCAAGCGTCACCAGATCCTCTGTGTGCAGGTGGGCAAGGACGAGATGGTGGTCGCCAGTTCGCAGCCCTGGGTTTATGCCTGGGAAGCCGATCTCAAGCAGACGTCCCGCCGCGACATCCGGCGCGTGGTGGCCAAGCCCAGCGACCTGATGCGCTACACAGTCGAGTTCTATTCGTTGTCGCAATCGGTGTCCGATGCCAGCGAAACGGATTACGGCAATTCGGTGAATTTCGGTAACTTCGAGCAGTTGCTGAAATTGTCTGAACTGAAAGACCCGGAAGCGAATGACCAGCACATCATCAATATCGTGGACTGGATGCTGCAGTACGCGTTTGCCCAGCGCGCCAGCGATATCCATATCGAGCCGCGCCGTGAACTTGGCAAGGTGCGTTTCCGCATTGATGGCGTGTTGCACCAGGTTTACGAATTACCTGCGCGGGTCATGATCGCCGTCACCAGTCGCCTGAAGATCCTTGGTCGCATGAATATTGCCGAGAAACGCAAGCCGCAGGATGGGCGGATCAAGACACAGAAGCCCGACGGCAGTGAAGTCGAACTGCGTATGTCGACTCTGCCGACGGCATTCGGTGAAAAGCTGGTGATGCGGATTTTCGATCCGGAAATCCTCGTCAAGACTTTCCCCGAGCTCGGCCTGATCAACGAGGACCTGAAGCGCTGGACGCACATGATCAACCAGCCGAACGGTATCCTGCTGGTCACCGGCCCCACCGGCTCGGGCAAGACGACGACGCTTTATTCGACACTGAAACAGATCGCCACGCCGGAAGTGAATGTCTCGACCATCGAGGACCCGATCGAGATGGTCGAGGAAAACTTCAACCAGATGCAGGTAAACCGGCAGATCGAACTGGATTTCGCCACCGGCATCCGCACGCTGATGCGCCAGGATCCCGACATCATCATGGTTGGCGAGATCCGCGACCAGGAGACGGCCGACATGGCGGTGCAGGCAGCGATGACCGGCCACCTCGTGTTGTCGACCCTGCACACGAACGATGCACCAACTGCGATCACCCGCCTGATGGATCTCGGTGTGCCCTCCTACCTGTTGCGTTCGACGTTGTTGGGTGTGATGGCCCAGCGTCTCGTGCGCAGATTGTGCATCCACTGCAAGGAAGCTGCGCCGGTCAATGAGGAGGCGTGGAAGTCGCTGACGCAGCCGTGGAAAGTGGCGCTGCCAGCGCAAGGCTACAAGCCTGTCGGTTGCCTGGAATGCCGTAACACCGGTTACCGTGGCCGCGAAGGCATTTACGAGATCATGCAGTTCACCGACAGCATCAAGGAATTGATCAGTGACAAGACCGACCTCAACCAGGTGCGCCACCAGGCGATGCGCGAGGGCATGCGCACCTTGCGCCTGTCCGGGGCGCAGAAAGTCGCGGCAGGCCTCACTACTGTGGAAGAAGTGATGCGGGTTGCGCCGGCACTCGACAGGTTCAACTGATGCAAATGCCAACCTCTGTGCCTGGTGTGCTCCAGGCAGAATTCGAACGCCTGCAGCAGCAGTTCACCGACAAACTCGACAATGAGCAGCTGGCCTGGTTTGTCGCACAGCAACGGGATGCCGTGTTCATGCAGCGGCTCGCCTGTGTCTGGCTGGGCAGCCAGTATGTGTTTGACTGGTGTTGCCGTGAGCCGCAGTGGCTGCAGGAGATTGCGGTGGAGCAGCAGCCCGGTACTGCACAGCTGGCGGCGCAACTGGCAGATAGGCTGGCTGGCGTGGATAGCGAAGACCGGCTGATGCAGGAGCTGCGCCGTTTCCGCCAGCGGCAGATGCTCGGCATCATCTGGCGCGATATCACGCGGGAAGTCGACACGCTGGAGACCACGGCAACACTGACCGCGCTGGCGGACACCTGTATCCGAGCTGCGGTCGATTTTCTCTACCCGCGCCTGTGTGCCGAAGTCGGCACGCCGTGCAGCGAAGCCGGTGTTGCGCAATCGCTGATCGTGCTCGGCATGGGCAAGCTCGGCGCTTTCGAGCTGAACCTGTCGTCCGATATCGACCTGATTTTCGCCTATGACGAAAGCGGCGAAACCAGGGGTGCCCGTATGCCGCTGGCCAACCGGGATTTCTTCAAGCGCCTTGGCCAGAAGCTGATCACCGTGCTGGACAAACTGACCGTTGACGGTTTTGTTTTCCGTGTCGACATGCGCTTGCGCCCTTACGGTGACAGCGGTGCGCTGGCGCTGAACTACGATGCCATGGAGCAGTATTACCAGCAGCAGGGTCGCGACTGGGAACGTTACGCGATGATCAAGGTGCGGCTGATCTGCGGCGAAGGCAAACAGGCAGCGCCGCTGCTGGACATGCTGCGGCGCTTCACGTTCCGCCGCTATCTCGATTTTGCCTCGATCGCCTCGCTGCGCGACCTGAAAAGGCAGATCGAGCGCGAAGTGAACAAGAAGGGCATGAATGACAATGTGAAGCTCGGCAAGGGCGGCATCCGCGAGATCGAGTTCATCGTGCAGTCTTTCCAGCTGATCCACGGCGGCCGTGACCGCGACTTGCAGCCGGCGCCGGTGATACCGATGCTGGCGACGCTGGCAGGCAAACAGCTGCTGGCTGAAGAGGATGCAGCGGTCCTGCACGATGCCTATTTCTTCCTGCGTAATGTCGAGCACCTGCTGCAGGCGTGGCGCGACGAGCAGACGCAGATGTTGCCGCGCGACGAGTCGCACAGGCTACGCCTGGCCTGGCTGGCCGGTTTTGACAGCTGGGACACGTTCTACACGCAGTTACAGCAGCATCGTGAGCAGGTGCAACGTATTTTTGCCGCCGTTGTGGCGCCGCCGCCGGAGGAAGTGGCGGTGCAGGATGCCGGGCCGTGGCAAGCGCTTTGGGAAGGTAGCGGTGAAGCAGAAGCGGAGCTGCATGACCTGCAGCAGGCAGGCTTTGCCAGTGCCGGGCGCCTGCAGGGATTGCTGCACGAGTGGCGCAGCGACAGGGCGCTACTGGCCTTGCCGAGTGAGGGCCGTGAACGCCTCAACCGTTTCATGCCACTGCTGCTGAAAGCTTTGCAGGGTTATCCACAACCTGACATGGTTTTCGAGCGGCTGCTGCCCTTGTTGCGTGCCGTGTTGCGCCGTTCGGCCTATCTTGTGCTGTTGATCGAGAACCCGCAGGCATTGCAGCAACTGGTACTGTTGGTGGATGCCAGCAGCTGGATTGCTGAACAGCTCGCTGCGGCGCCGGTGTTGCTCGACGAGCTCATCGACCCGCGCAACCTCTACCGTGATGTCGCGCCGTCGCGTGACGAACTTGCCAGCCTGTTGCGCCAGCAGATGTTGCGCATCCCGGAAGGTGATCTTGAAGCGCAGATGGAAGCATTGCGCCTCTTCAAGCGCGCGCATGGCCTGCGCGCGGCGGCCTGCGAAGTGACCGGTCGTTTGCCGCTGATGAAAGTGAGTGACTACCTCACCTTCATGGCCGAGGCGATGCTGGATTATGTGTTGCAGATGGCGTGGAAGCCGCTGGTGGGGAAACATGGCACACCGCGGCGCGAGGATGGCAGCCTGTGCGAGCCCGGCTTCATCATTGTCGGCTATGGCAAGCTCGGCGGGCTGGAGCTCGGCCATGGCTCTGACCTCGATCTCGTTTTCATCCACGATGCCGGTAGCGGCGAAACAGCAGTCGATGCTGCGTCCGGGCAGGCGCCAATCGAGAACAGCGTATTTTTTGCGCGGCTGGGCCAGAAAATCATCCACATCCTCAACACGCGCACGGTGAACGGCATCCTGTATGAGGTCGACATGCGCTTGCGGCCTTCCGGCAACTCCGGCCTGCTGGTTGCCTCACTGAAAAGTTTCGAGCGCTACCAGGAAAAGGATGCCTGGACCTGGGAGCACCAGGCACTGGTGCGCGCGCGCGTGGTGGCCGGCTGCCCGTTGCTGGCGGAAAAATTTGCTGCCGTGCGCGCAGCTGTGCTCGGCCGCCAGCGCGATGAGGCAACACTGCGGCAGGCTGTGCTCGACATGCGGCAGAAAATGCGTGACCAGCTCGACAAGAGCGATGCCGCGAATTTCGACCTCAAGCAGGGCAGTGGTGGCATCGTCGACCTGGAATTCCTCGTGCAGTTCGCGGTGCTTGCCTGGAGCCACAGTCACCCGAACCTGCTCACCTGGCCGGACAATATCCGCATCCTCGAGCAGCTCGCTGCCAGTGGCCTGCTGCCAGCCGAAAGGGCGGAGGCACTGATGGAGGCTTATCGCCGCCTGCGTGCTCGCGGCCACCGCCGCACCCTGCTCGGAGAGCCGACCCTGCTGGCAGCCGATGAGTTGCAGGGCGAACGCCGGGCCATCCGCGAGGCCTGGCAAGCCGTCCTGGGCAACTGAAATGCCCCTATAATGTCGCCCCTGAATTCCTGACTGTACCCCTGGAGTGACCGATATGAGCATGGCAGATCGCGATGGCCTGATCTGGTTTGACGGCAAGCTGGTGCCCTGGCGCGACGCAAAAGTGCACGTCCTGACCCATACCCTGCATTACGGCATGGGTGTGTTCGAGGGTGTGCGCGCCTATGAAACCGAATCGCGTGGCACCTGCATCTTCCGCCTGCAGGAACATACCGACCGCCTGTTCGATTCCGCCAAGATCATGAACATGACGATCCCGTTCACGAAGGACGAGATCAACGAGGCGCAGCGCGCCGCCGTGCGCGAGAACAAGCTGCCGTCGGCCTACCTGCGCCCGATGGTGTTCTACGGATCCGAAGCCATGGGCCTGCGCGCCAAGGG
>CALMIC010000184.1 GCA_937864065.1 uncultured Cellvibrionales bacterium
GCAGGTTCTCCACCCGGCTCAGCCCTTTCTCGCCTTTCTCGTTGCGATGGAAATCCACCAGCCCGCTGGTAGTCATTGCATGCTCGGCCAGCTTGTGCAGCGGCTCCTCGCGCGTTTCCACGTCGAGCCGGTTCACCAGCGACAGGAAACCGCGCACGGCATTGGCCGCACGCGCCGCCAGCTGGTCGCCCTGCGCCAGCTCCTCGGCCGCCTGCCACAGCGAACACTGCCGCGCCCGGGCGAAGCTGCGGATCTCCTCCACCGTGCGTTCGCCGATGGCGCGCGTCGGCGTGTTGATCACGCGCTCGAAGGCGGGATCGTCATGCCGGTTCCATATCAGGCGCAAATAGGCCAGCGCATTCTTGATCTCGAGGCGCTCGTAGAATTTCTGCCCGCCGTAGACCACATACGGTATGCCGCGCTGCAGCAGGGCCTCTTCCAGCGCACGTGATTGCGCATTCGAACGGTACAGCAACGCCACGTCGCGTCTCGCGCCGCCGGACTCGACCCAGGCACTGATGCGGTCGACAATGAAACGCGCCTCATCCTGCTCGTTGAACGCGGCGTAGACCGAGATCAGGTCGCCCTCGACACTGTCGGTCCACAATTCCTTGCCCATGCGGCCGCGGTTGTTGTCGATCACGGCGTTGGCGGCTTTCAGGATCGTCGCGGTCGAACGGTAATTCTGTTCCAGGCGTATCGTGTGCACATTGCTGAAGTCGCGGTCGAAGCGCTGGATATTCTCGATGCGCGCACCGCGCCAGCCGTAGATGGACTGGTCGTCATCGCCGACCGCCGTGACAAAGGCACTGTCGCCGGCCAGCACGCGCAACCAGGCGTACTGGATCGTGTTGGTATCCTGGAACTCGTCGACCAGCAGGAAGCGGAAGCGCTGGCGATAGTGCTGCAACAGCTCGGGACTGTTCAGCCACAACTCGTGCGAGCGCAGCAGCAGCTCGCCGAAATCCACCAGCCCGCCGCGTTCGCAAGCCTCCTCGTAGGCGGCATAGATTTTCAGCTGCGTGTCCATGTGCAGGTCACCGGTGCGCTGCAGGTAGGCTGCGCGGCGGCCTTCATCCTTCTGCGCACCGATAAACCACTGGATCTGCTTCGGCGGCCAGCGGCCCTCATCGATGTCGAGGTTCTTCATCACGCGCTTCACAAGCCGCAGCTGGTCGTCGCTGTCGAGGATCTGGAACTGTTCCGGCAGTTTTGCCTCACGCCAGTGCATTTTCAGCAAGCGGTGCGCAAGGCTGTGGAAAGTGCCGACCCACAGGTGCCTGGCGCCCTGCCCCAGCTTTTCCTCCAGCCGGCCACGCATCTCGCGCGCAGCCTTGTTGGTGAAGGTCACGGCGAGGATGGCCTGCGGCTGCACGTTCTCTACCTGGATCAGCCAGGCGATGCGGTGTACCAGCACGCGCGTCTTGCCGCTGCCGGCACCGGCGAGGATCAGCTGGTTTTCCGGTGGCGCACTGACCGCCTCGCGCTGGGCATCGTTCAGCGAATCAAGCAGCGAGGAGATATCCATCCGTCAGTGCGCCCGCCCGCTCAATGGCTCTTGCGGGTGAAGTGGTCGAGCACGCCCATCGCGACGGCCGACAACACGAACGCCATGTGCAGCACGACGTACCACAGCAGCTTGTCGTTCGGGATATTGCCGGCGTTCATGAACATCTTGAGCAGGTGGATCGAGGAGATCGCCACGATACTGGCAGCGACTTTCATTTTCAGCGATGAGGAATCCATCGTACCAAGCCAGCTCAGCTTCTCGCTGCCTTCGGCCACATCCAGCTGCGACACGAAGTTCTCGTAACCGCTCATCATCACCATCACGATCAGGCCACCGACCATCGCCAGATCGATCAGCGACAGGATGATCAGCACCATTTCCGCTTCGGTTAGCGTCAGGGAATGACTCAACAGGTGCCAGGCTTCCTGGAAGAACTTGATTGACAGCGCAATCAGGCCGAGTGACAGGCCGAGATAGATCGGCGCCAGCAGCCAGCGGGAACGGTACATCAGGGTTTCAATGAATTTTTCCATCGCATGCTCCACAAAACAGAACCGGGGCAGAGCCCCGGTTGAGTACAGCCTTCAGCCAGGGGCTTATTTCTTGCTCTTGCGTTCTTTCTCGATCAGGAAGCTGGCCACATCGAGCATCCCTTCCTGTGAGCCCGCATCGTGCGACGAGATGCGGTACTTGCCGTTCACAATCACTTCCGGGGTGCCGGTAATACCATAGCTGCGCACGCGCGCATCGGCCTGCTTCACCTGCGACTGCACCGAGAAAGCATTGTAGGCCTTGCGGGCAGCGGCTTCGTCAATGCCGTGCTCGACAAACAGCGCCACCACTTCATTTTCACTGGCCAGCGGTTTTTTCTGCTCCTGCAGCGCCTTGAAGATGATGACGTGCATCGAGTCCAGCACATTGAGCTGCTTGGCCATGTAGTAAGCGCGTGCATGCGGTTCCATGTTGGGGCGCCAGATCGCCGGCGTGCGCTGCACATCCACATCGGCTGGCAGTTTCTTGGCCCATGGCTCGAAGGCGGCCTCGAAGTGGAAGCAGTGCGGGCAGCCGTACCAGAACACCTCATTGACCTCGATCTTGTCCGGGTTGGCCGTGCGCACAGGCACGGCAATCACCTGGTAATGCTTGCCGGCCTGGTATTTCTCGCCAGCCGGCGCGGCTTCCTGGGTGTGACCGGCCACGGTCAACATGCTGGTGGCGACCAGCAGCAGCGAGGCAAACAGTGTTTTCATGGTGTACTCCTGTCAAAAATACGCAGACTTGGTAAGGGATTCAGCCGGCACAAAAAAGGCGGCCCATTGCCGCCTTTTCTGATCCTGTCGCTGCCGGGGAGTTCCTCAGTGCAGGCCGGAAATGTAGTTGGCCACCGCCTCGATCTCGCG
>CALMIC010000185.1 GCA_937864065.1 uncultured Cellvibrionales bacterium
CGCCAAGGCTTATGACGCCTATTCGTTCCACGCGATGCCGCTGATCGGCAAGGTCGTCGCTAACGATAGCGACAGTTACCGCTACCTCGCCGAATCGATCCGCATGCATCCCGACCAGCAAACGCTGAAAGCAATGATGGAAGATGCCGGTTTCACCGAGTGCGAGTTCTACAACATGACTGGCGGCGTGGTGGCGTTGCACAAGGGTGTGAAGCCCTGATGCCCACCCCCAATACGGGTTCAACCTTCAAGGCTGGTTTGCTGATGGCGCTCGAAAGCGCCGTCAACAACAGTCTCGCCTACGATCCCGCCACGCAACAGGCGCTCACGGCGCTGGATGGCAAGGTATTGCACATTGCCTGCACGCTGCCCGCGCAATCGGTGTATGTGCTGTTTGTCGGCAGCCATGTCGAGTTGTGGTCGCTGTTTGAAGGCGCGCCGGATACCACGTTATCCGGCACTGCCAGTGCCTTCCTGCAATTGTGGCGCGCCCGCAGCAAAGCGACGGCGCTGACCGACAGCGGTGTCTCGCTGACGGGTGACAGTATGTTGCTGCAACAGCTGCAGGCAATCAGCAAGTCACTGGATGTTGACTGGGAGGCGTTGCTGGCGGAATACACCGGTGACGTGATTGCGCACCAGCTCGGCCGCACGGCGCGCGGTGCTGGTTACTGGCTGCGCGGTGCAAGGCGCGAGGCCGAGCGATTGATGAGTGAGTTCCTGCAGTTTGAAAGCAACACCGTGCCGAGCCGGCACGAAGTGCAGGGATTCTGTCGCGAGGTCGACGAGCTGCAATTGCGCATGGATCGGCTGCAGGCGGGTATCGATCTGGTGCAGAAAGGCAGGGAATCCTGACATGGCCTTGTTGCGACTGTTCACCATCCTGCGTGCGCTGACGTTCTACCGTCTCGACACGGAACTTCTTTCGCTGCAATTGCCGTGGTCGTTGCGGCTGGCGTTGAAGCTGTCGCCACTGCAGTGGTTGCCGCGCTGCGATGCCGGCCTGTCGCGCGGCGAACGCCTGCGGCTGCTGCTGGAACAGCTCGGCCCGGTGTTCGTGAAGTTTGGCCAGTTGCTTTCGACGCGCCCGGACCTCGTGCCGGAAGATATCGCGCACGAGCTCGACAAACTGCAGGACCGTGTGCCGCCATTTGCCAGCGAGACGTTCATCGCGATTGTGGAAACCGCGCTAGGCAGGAAAATCGGCGAGGTGTTTTTCTCATTCGAGCGAGAACCGCTTGCGTCGGCTTCGGTGGCACAAGTGCATTGCGCCGTGCTTCCCGGCGGTGAGGAAGTGGTGGTGAAAGTGATACGCCCCGGTATCGCCGCGACCATCGAGAAAGACCTGGCGCTGATGGATTTGCTAGCGAAGCTGGCGGAGCGTTTTGTGCCGGACGGCCGTCGCCTGCGTCCGGTGGAAGTGGTGGAGGATTATCGCCACACGATTTTCGACGAACTGAACCTGCAGCGCGAAGCCGCCAATGCTGCGCAACTGCGCAGGAATTTCGAGCAGTCGCCGATGTTGTACGTGCCGAAAGTCTACTGGGACTACTGCCGGCCGCAGGTGATGGTGATGGAGCGCATCCGCGGTA
>CALMIC010000186.1 GCA_937864065.1 uncultured Cellvibrionales bacterium
AAATCTTCGGTGTCGAGAGACAGAAACCGCTGCCGAAATGCGCCCTGGCATTGCCGGCAATCGAATTGGCGATCTCGCCAACCAGGTCGGCAATCAGCTCGTCATCAATCGATGTCTCGCCCATGTTTTCCAGCAGGCGCTTGATCAGCCCCATCGGCGCGGAAAAGTAGATACGGCCCTGCTTGTCACCCGTGATATCGATGACGCCGGTATATTCGTAGAAGGATGTATCGTCCGATTTCACCAGACGCGGCTGGCCGACAACGATTTCTCCCTTGCCCAGGTTGATATCAAAAAAACGTGTCGCCGCATCGATGAAAATACCCAGGTCATCTTCTTTCATGACTACACCTCGAGTACCAGCAAGTCACGGATCTTGGCGGCCAGCTCATCGTCATCGAAAGGTTTTTTCAGGAAACCCTTGGCACCGTTTTTCAGTGCTTCCATTGTCGTGCTTTTGTCGGACAGTGCAGAAATAACCAGGATCAACACGTTCGGGTCGATGGCAACCAGCTGTTTCACGCATTCGATACCGTCCATCTCCGGCATCGTGATATCCATCGTCACCAGCTTGGGTTTTTCTTTCTTGAACGTCTCGACCGCTTCCACGCCGTTGGATGCTGTCAGCACGTCATAGATCCCGATTGCCTCGACTGCGCGCTGGATCTTGCCCCGCATGACCCGGGAATCATCAACTACCATCAACTTCATACATCAACCCTTCTTTTGTGTGTCTCGTTCATCAATACGGAAAAACGACATCAGTCCCATCAGCTGTTCTGCCTGTGTACTCATCGCCACGGCCGTGGCAGCCAGTTCCTCGGAGGCCGTGGAGTTCTGTTGCGTGATCTCGTTCAGCTGCATCATCGCGCTGTTGACCTGGCCGACACTGGTGGCCTGCTCTCCGGATGCCGCGGCAATTTCCTGCACCAGCTCGGAAGTTTTCTGGATGGCAGGCACCATGTCTTTCAGCAGGCCGCCGGCGCGCTCGGCCACTTCGACCGACGAGCCGACCATCGCGATGATGTCCTGCGCAGCCACCTTGCTCAGCTCCGCCAGCTTGCGCACCTCACCGGCCACCACGGCAAAGCCCTTACCCTGTTCGCCGGCACGTGCCGCTTCGATGGCGGCATTCAGTGCCAGCAGGTTGGTCTGGTAGGCAATATCGTCGATGACCTGCACTTTCTTCGCAATCTCTTTCATCGCCTCGGCCGTTTTCTCGACCGCCTGGCCGCTGTCTGCCGCCTGCCGGGCCGCTTCGAGCGCCATGGAATTGGTGGAACCGGCATTCTGGCTGTTCTGGCTGATGGACGCCGTCATTTCCTCGACCGTCGCGGAAGTTTCCTCGACGCTGGCCGCCTGTTCGGTCACACCGCTGCTCATCTGGTTGGCGGTAGCACTGATTTCTTCGGACGATGCGGCAATCTGGTTGGCAGCCGCGCGCACTTCGCTCACGGTTTGCGACAACTGCCCGAGCATTGCCCTGATATTCGCCAGCAGGCTGGTCTGGTCACCATCCTTCACGTCGATGTTCACGGCGAAATTGCCGCCGGCGACCTGGCGCACGATGTCATTGACCACCGCCGGCTCGGCACCCAGCTGGCTGAACACACTGCGCATGATCTGTACCGTCAGTAACAGCAGGATGACAACTGCCAACAGGAAAACACCGAAAATGGCCTGATTGGCCAGTTCGGCTTTCTGGCGGGCCTCTTCCTGTGAATCCAGAACCGTTTTCAGCAAAAGATTATCCAGCTCACCCAGTAGCGGCTCGAGATCCCTGAACGCCTTCACAAAAAGCGCGACTTTCAGTGGATCAACCTGACCATTGTTCGCCAGTGTCTCATCGACCATCGACACGGCACTGTCGATGTATTTCTCGACTTGCGGCTTCACATCATTGAGTTTCTGGGTGATGACCGGATCATGCTTTGCCTGGAGGCTCTTGCTGAAAGCCTCGCGCATCTTGGCGACGTGTTCACTGGCATCGGCAGCAACAACCCCCTTCATTTCGTCATCGCGCTGCTGGCCAATATACATCGCAACAAACACATCGGACTGCATGGCGTCGTGCATCATGTCGACGTCCATCTGGTTCTTCATCGACTCGGACTCCTGCACCATGTGCGGCATGGCCATCGTCATCTGCGGCGAGATCCAGTAACCAGTGCCCGCCACCAGCGTCACCAGTAACAGTGAGGCAACGGCGAAGATCGAGAGACTTTGCTTGATGGTCATGTTCTTTTTCATTGGTCGCTCCAGACCAGCCCTGAAGGCTCCCGTTGCACGGGCATACCCCTGAGCTGGCAGTCATATTATTCTTGCCGTTTACCTGCCGGATGCTACAGCCGATATATGACATTGTCGACACAGGATCGCCGCGGATTGCCGACGATTTCCCGTCTTTTGCCCGCCCTGCTCTTCAGCCTGTGCCTGCTGGCCGGCTGCGGTAGCCTGCCGCGCGTCCCGCCCACCGCCAATGCCCCGGCTCCCGATAGCGCCCGTGCCAACGAGGTGTTGTTCGGCGCGATGAACCTGGTCGGCACTCCTTACCACTACGGCGGCAATACCCCCGACACCGGCTTCGACTGCAGCGGGCTGGCTGGCTATGTCTACCGCACCGGTGCCGGCATCAGCCTGCCGCGTACCGTCAGCGCCATTGATGCCATGCCGGTGCCGGCGGTAGGACAGGACGAGCTGGCAGCCGGCGACCTGCTGATCTTTGCCACCGGCCACCGCCGGCAGCCGGATCATGTCGGCATCTACGTCGGCCAGCAGCGCTTTGTGCATGCGCCCAGCCGCGGAGGGGCTGTCCGGCTCGACCGGCTGGACGAGCCGTACTGGCAAGGCAGTTTCCTGCGCGGCAAGCGGCCGCTGGCAGGAAAGCCCTGACAGGCCTTCAAAGCAGGCCGGCGCGGGGATAACGCTGGGCATATTCGCTGATCCATTCGCGCGCAGCCTCGTCACGCGACAGGCTGCGACCCTCGAACTCGAGGATACGGCGGCGATAGCTTTCGATCTGACAGACCTGTTCCGCCATGCGCGAGGCAAACGCCTCCGACGCGGTGGCAAAGCGGATACCGACTTCATAGTGATCGACCGTCTCGGCACACCAGGCCACCACACCGCGCCCGTGGTAGGACGGCGGCTCGATGTCGGGGATATCGATGTCCACAGCTGTACCGGGCGGCAGGCGACGCGGCGAGGCGCAGCACAAACCGCCGAAACTGTAGTTGCGCAAGCGCAAACGCG
>CALMIC010000187.1 GCA_937864065.1 uncultured Cellvibrionales bacterium
CCTGCGCGACTGGGGCATCTCGCGCCAGCGCTACTGGGGCTGCCCGATCCCGATTATCCACTGCGCCGATTGCGGCGACGTGCCGGTGCCGGACGAGCAACTGCCCGTCGTACTGCCGGAAGACGTGGTGCCGGATGGCGCCGGTTCACCGCTGGCGAAAATGCCGTCGTTCTACGAATGCAGCTGCCCCGCTTGCGGCAAACCGGCCAGGCGCGAAACCGACACGATGGACACTTTCGTCGAATCGAGCTGGTACTACGCACGCTATGCCTCGCCGCAATGCAACACCGGCATGGTGGATAGCAACGCGGCAAATTACTGGTTGCCGGTGGACCAGTACATCGGCGGGATTGAACACGCGATCCTGCACCTGCTGTACGCGCGCTTCTTCCACAAGCTGATGCGCGATGAAGGCCTGGTGCAGGGCGACGAGCCGTTCGCCAACCTGCTGACGCAGGGCATGGTGCTGAAAGACGGCAGCAAGATGTCGAAGTCGAAAGGCAACACGGTTGACCCGCAGGAACTGATCGACCAGTACGGTGCCGACACCGCCCGCCTGTTCATGATGAGCGCCGCACCGCCGGAACAATCACTGGAGTGGTCCGATTCCGGCGTGGAAGGCGCGCACCGTTTCCTGCGCCGGCTGTGGAAAAACGTCTACGAACACCTGCAGGCCGGCTCGCCTCCGGCGCTGGCTGTGGCCGCGCTGGATGACGTGCAGAAAGCCGTGCGCCGCAAGACGCACGAGACCATCCGCAAGGTGGAAGCCGATTACGGCCGCCGGCTGTCATTCAATACCGTGATGGCCTCCGCCATCGAGTTGATGAACGCCTGTGGCACGCTGGGCGAACGCAGTGGCCAGTCACTGGCGGTCGAGCGCGAGGCGCTGGCAACCGCCGTGCTGGTGCTGGCACCGATCACGCCGCACATCTGCCATGCCCTGTGGCAGGCACTCGGCCAGCAGACGGCGATCATTGATGCGCCGTGGCCGGCCGTCGACGAATCCGCACTGGTCAAGACCAGCATCGACATAGCGGTGCAGGTGAGCGGCAAGCTGCGCGGCACCGTGACGATCGCACCGGACGCCTCGCAAGCCGATGCCCAGGCCGCAGCGATGGCGAACGAGAACGTCGCGAAATTCATCGCCGGCAAGGAGATCCGCAAGGTCATCTTTGTGCCCGGCAAACTCCTCAATATCGTCGTCTGACAACCTGGTGGCACCCATGAAAACCCGTGTACTGATCTGTCTGCTCCTCACCCTCGCCACCGCCGGCTGCGGCTGGCAACTGCGCGGCAGCAAGAACATCGCCGCCAACATCGACGCCCTGACCGTCACCGGCGAGAACCGCTACGGCAAGATGGCGCGCTCGCTGGCCGAGGAAATGCGCGTGCAGCACATCGCCGACACCGGCACCCAGGCCTGGAACCTGCTGCTGCTTGAGGAGGAGATGAAGGAAAACGTGCTGGCGTACAGTGACACCAACAATGCCGCGATGTTCGAGATCGAGTTGATCGTGCGTTTCAGCGTGACCAACAGCCAGGGCGCCACCGTCATTGCACCGAACACCGAGCGCGTGGTGCGGGTATACGAAGTGAACAACAACCGTCGCCTGGCGATGGACCGCGAGATGCAGCTGCTGAAAGATGAGGCCTACCGCGAAATGGCCAACAACATCCTGCGCCGCATCGACTTCATCGCCGCGCAGAAACAGAACCCGTAAGCAGCCAGCGTGCGCGTCTACCCGGAAAAACTGGCGCAGCAGCTGGCCACCTCGCCGGCACCGCTGTACTGGGTCGCCGGCGACGAGCCGCTGCTGGTGCAGGAAGCCTGTGACACCGTGCGCGCTGCCGCGCTGCAATACGGCTTTGCCGAGCGCAAGGTTTTCCACGCCGAGAAAAAAGAGCACTGGCACGAGGCGTTTGCCGAGGCGAATGCGTTGTCACTGTTCGCTGACCGCAGTTTCATCGACATCCGCACCACCATTGGCAAGCTCGACCACGCCGCGATACTCGACTACCTCGAACGCCCGAGCAGTGACAGCCTGGTGCTGGTCTGCACCGGCAAGGTGGAAAGCGCCAGCCTGAAAACGCAGTGGTTCAAGGCGATGGAACAGGCCTGTGCCTATGTGCCGGTGATGCCGCTCGACAGCACCCGCTTCCCGCAGTGGCTCGCCGAGCGCGCCCGCCGCAAGCAGGTAAACCTCGCGCCAGACGCACTGGCAATGCTGGCCGAACACACCGAAGGCAACCTGCTCGCCGCCGTGCAGGAACTGGACAAGCTCGCGCTGCAGTTCGGCAATGCACCGGTAGCGGCCGGGCATGTCGCCGCCAGTGTCGGCGACAGCGCGCACTATGACGTGTTCGCGCTGAATGATGCCCTGCTGGCAGGCAATGCCGCGCAGGCGCTGAAAATCCTGCACGTGTTGCAACAGGAAGGTGACAATGCGCTGGCCATCCTCGGCGCACTGGGCCGCGAACTGCGCCAGCTGGCCACGGCCGCCGAAGACGTGGCCAACGGCATGGCCGCGCCAACCGCCTTGCGCCAGGTGGGTGTGTGGGAAAAACGACAGCCACTGTTTGGCCGCGCCCTGCAACGGCTCGATGCCCGCAAGACGCGCGAGATGATCCGCCTGATGGGCATGGTCGACCTCGCGGTGAAGGGTTCCGGCCGCGACCCGTGGCAACTGCTGCAATCGCTGTGCCTGCTTGTGACCCGCGCTGCCTGACCCATTCCGACGGGAGATCCTGCCGATGTACATCCCCGACATCACCCTGCCCGAGCGCATGGCATTCAGCACCACGCTGGCTGTGTACATCAACGACCTGGCTGGCGGCCTGCACGTGGGCAACCATACGCTGGTCGGCTACCTCAATGAAGTGCAGATGCGCTTCATCACCGCGCTCGGCTTCCCGACGCTGCTGGTCGACAACGCGATCACCTACAACAACGAGATCGCCGTGCAGTACCGCCGCGAAGTGCGCTACGGCGACACACTGGCCGTACAGGCGCACATAGACCCGCTGGAAGACCACCAGTACCGCATCCTGTTCCACATGCAGAACCAGCACGGCAAGACGGTGCTGGTGGCACAGGCCGGCATGGTGTTTGTCGACCAGGGCACGGGCCGCCGCTGCCCCGTGCCGGCGGCCTTCCGCCAGGCGTGGCTGGCATTCAGCGCGCAGTGACGACACTGCAAGCCCTGCAACCGGCGCAATTGCGCTGGGATGGCGACACCCCCGAGGCGGCAGCCTTCGGCGACATCTACTTCTCGCGTGACAACGGGCTCGCGGAATCGCGCCACGTGTTCCTCGACGGCAACCGGCTGCAGCAGCGCTGGCAGCAGCTGTCGCCGCGCGGCACGTTTGTCATCGGCGAAACCGGTTTCGGCACCGGGCTCAATTTCCTGCTGGCCTGGCAATTGTGGCAACAGACCGCACCCGCAGATGCCCGGCTGTTTTTCATCTCCACCGAGTTGTACCCGCTCACGCACAGCGAACTCGGCCGCGCACTGGGCCACTGGCCGACTCTGGCACCGCTGGCGCAACCGTTGCTGGCGCAGTACCCGCCGCTGTTGCCCGGCTATCACTGGCTACGGTTTGGCAATGTCACGCTGCTGTTGCTGTTTGGCGATGCGCAACACACATTGCCGCAGCTCGCCGACAGCCAGCACCCGGCTGTTGCCGGCCGCAACCCGTGGGCGGTCGATGCGTGGTTCCTCGACGGTTTTGCACCGGCGAAAAACCCGCAGCTGTGGCAACAGGCCCTGCTCGGCGATATCGCCGCGCTGTCAAAACCAGGCACGACACTCGCCACCTTCACTGCCGCCGGCCAGGTACGGCGCGATCTCGGGGCACACGGTTTTGCCGTGCAGAAAGTGCCAGGCTACGGCAGCAAGCGCGAGATGATCGTCGCGACCTTCGCCGCGCCCGGCCATCCCACGCCGCACACAGCAGAAACGCCGTGGCTGTTGCCCTCGGCGAGCCATGCAACGCCGCAACAGGTCGCTGTGATCGGTGCCGGGCTGGCCGGCTGCCACATCGCCCGCGCACTGGCGGAACGCGGCGTGAGCGTGCACGTGTATGAACGGCATGCAACAGCGGCACAGGAAGCGTCCGGCAACCCGCAAGGCGCGCTGTACACAAAACTGTCGGCCAGTGCCGCCGCGCTGTCGCGCTTCAGCCTCGCCAGTTTGCAATACGCATTGCGCCACTATCGCCAGTCACTGCCCGGCAAGCCACTCGAGGATTGCGGCCTGCTGCAATTGCATGATGAACGCGACGACGCACTGCAGGCGCTGCTCGGCCACGCGCCGGCACTGGCACAGTGGGTGGACGCACAGGCCGCCACGGAACACAGTGGCCTTGCGCTGCAACGCGGCGGCTGGTGGCTGCCACAGGCCGGCTGGATCCACCCGGCGGCGCTGTGCCGCGCCCTGCTCGACCACCCGGCCATCCACACGCACTTCGGCTGCCCGGTGGAAACCTTGCAGCAGCAAGAAGGCTGGTGGCAATTGCGCGATGGCCAGCAGCAGGTGATCGGCAGCGCGCCGCACGTCGTCATCGCCTGCGCCAACAGTACCCGCAGTTTCCAGCAGACACAGTGGCTGCCGCTGCGGCCCGTGCGCGGCCAGGTCAGCCAGCTGCCCGCAACGCACGCCAGCACGGCCTTGCGCTGTGTGTTGTGCGATGAAGGCTACCTGACGCCGGCCGCCAACGGGCAACACTGCCTCGGTGCGAGCTTCGTGCCGGGCGACACCGACACCGCGCTGCGCGCGAGCGAGCAACAGCACAACCTGCAGTTGCTGGACGCCATCTCACCCGCACTGGCCGCTGGCTGGCAGGATGCTGCACTCGGCGGTCGCGCTGCACTGCGCGCCACCACGCCGGACCATCTGCCGCTGGCGGGCCCGCTGCCGGATCGCGACGCCTTCCTGCGCAACTACGCCGCGCTGCAGCACAATGCCCGTGCCGTCATCGGCGAGGCGGGCCACTACATCGGGGGCTTGTGGCTGTTCGGCGCTTTCGGTGGCCGCGGGTTGTGCTACATCCCGCTCGCGGCCGAATTGCTGGCATCACAGCTGCTCAACACGCCGCGCCCGCTGCCGCGCGACCTGCAGGCAGCGCTCGCACCGGCGCGCTTCGTGATCCGGGAGCTGGTGAGGAGGAACGCCGGCCGCTGAAAAGCGGCGCGAGAAGTGCTCAGTCGTCCGCCACCGCGATCAGGCGGCTGCCGTGGTCAGACTGCTGGAGGATCTGCGTGAACGCTTCCTGCTTCTGGTAACCGTCGCGCAGGTTGTTGATCTTGTTCGCCACGGCAAACTGGCCGCGCAAACCCTGCTCGACCTCGAACAGTACTTCCCGCACCTCGTTGATCGGGTTCATGCTACAGGTCTGGCAAATGCCTTTCTGCACGCGGATGTGGTCGAGCTTCAGCACATCGA
>CALMIC010000188.1 GCA_937864065.1 uncultured Cellvibrionales bacterium
CAGGCCGGTTTTGCCGAGGCGCTGTCACTGGCGGTGGTGCGCGAGCACTGGCTGGCGGCGATGGACCAGCCGCAACTGAACCAGCGTTTCCTCGCCGGTGCGGTGAATTTTGCCACGCTGATGCCGATGCGCGCGATCCCGTTCAAGCGCATCTGCCTGCTCGGCATGAACCACAGCGATTTCCCGCGCCGGCAACCGGCCGCGGATTTCGATTTGATGGTGCAGCGCGGCCAGTACCGACCCGGGGATCGCTCGCGCCGCGAGGATGACCGCTACCTGTTCCTCGAGGCGTTGCTGTCGGCGCGGCAACAGCTGTACGTCAGCTGGGTGGGCCGCAGCGTGAAAGACAATACCGCACAGCCGCCGTCGGTGCTTGTTTCGCAGTTGCGCGACCACCTTGATGCCGGTTGGGCCGGCGCAACCAAGCAGTTGACGGTCGAGCATCCGCTGCAACCGTTCAGCCGCGACTATTTTGCCGGCCAGCCGCAGCTGTTTACCTATGCCAAGGAATGGCGTGATGTGCATGAGCCGCCCGGGCAGCCAGTGGATACCGCTATCACTGCCGCGAGCGCTACTGCACAAACCATTACCTTGAAAGACCTCGGCGATTTCCTGCGCAACCCGGCGCAGGCGTATTTCAGGCGCGTGCTGAAAACGGATATGGACATTGCCGTGGACGAACTGGACGACAAGGAGCCGTTCAGCTTCGATGGCCTGCAAGACTGGCAGCTGCGCAATGACTTGCTGGAGCCGGTCGCTGCTGCCCTGCGCAAACGCGAAGTGATCGACATTGCCAGTGCACTGGTTGCACAGACCGGCCGCTTGCAGCGCGCAGGTACCTTGCAGCACGCGGTGTTTGGCCAGCTGGAAGCCAGCAGTCTGGTGGAGAAAACCACCAGCCAGTTACAGCGCTATGGCGAACGCCTCGCGTCACTGGCACCGCAGGATGCGGTGGCGGTGCAGGCTGTGGCCGACGATATCCAGTTGTCGGATCACGTTGATGCGTTGTTCCACTCGGGAGACGCCAGCGTGCGTTTGCTGCTGACACCGAGCAATCTGGTGAGCGGCAAGGAGATCAAGTTCCATCATCTGGTGCGGCACTGGCCGGCGCACCTCGCGTTGTGCGCGCAGGGTGTGGCTTTGCACACCGTCATCGTGCATGCCAGTGGTGAAACGGTAATTCCGCCGGTGGAGAAAACCGTCGCGCAGGAAACCTTGCAGGCACTGCTCAGCGCTTACCGTGCGGGTATGCAGGCGCCGTTGCCGGCGCCGTGCCAGACCGCGTTTGCCTGGTTGAAGGAAAACAAATCGCTGAAGGAGAACCAGTTGCCTTCTACAGAAAAAGCGGAAGAGGCCTACGACGGCGGCTTCAATGTCACGGGGGAAGCGCAGGCATCCGCCGCGCTGGCGCGCTGCTGGCCGGATTTCCATTCGCTGCACCATACCGGTCAGTTCGAGTCGTGGATCGAGGTGCTGTACCGGCCGTTGTATGACGTGATGAGCACACAAAAGGGAGAAGCGGCATGAGCCAGCCACTGGACATCAAGACGTTCCCGCTGCGCGGTAGCCGGCTGATCGAGGCCAGCGCCGGCACTGGCAAGACTTACACCATCGCGCTGCTGTATGTACGGTTGGTGCTGGACCATGGTGGCGACAATGCCTTCGGCCGCCAGCTGGTGCCGCCGGAGATTCTCGTCGTCACCTTCACCGAAGCGGCCAGCCAGGAATTGAGCGACCGCATCCGCACGCAGCTCGCGCAGGCAGCGCGGGCGTTTGCCGACCCGGCATTCCGCGACACGGTGGACGCTCCGCTCAAGGCACTCATTGCCGATTACGACGAGAGCGGGCATGCCGCCTGTGCGCTGGCCTTGCAGCGCGCAGCGGAGTGGATGGATGAGGCGGCGGTGTCGACCATCCACAGCTGGTGCTACCGCATGTTGCGTGAACACGCCTTCGACAGCCGCCACCTGTTCACGCAGGAACTCGTCACCAACCAGGACGAGCTGTTGCTGGAAGTGGTGGAGGATTACTGGCGCCAGCATTTCTATGGGCTGGAAGAGAGCGTGGCGCGTGTGGTGAACCAGCACCTGGCCAGCCCCGCCAGCTTGCTGGCCTCGATTCGCGGCATGCTGTCGGCGAGCGGCGGCACCGCGTTGTATGCCGATGAGCCGCTGCCTGCTGCTGGCGTACCGTCTGGCGGACTGGCCAGTTGGGTGAACCAGCGCCGTGCGGCACTGGATACGGTGCGCGCGTCATGGTTGGCAGACAAGACCGCCATCGAACAATTGTTGCGTGAGCGCTGGGCTGACCTGGATGGCCGGACACATGGCAAGCCGGATGACGTGCTGGCTGCGATAGGCGAGTGGACCAGCACAGGCGACGATGACGTGCCGAAGAAACTGCTGGCGATGCAGTCTGGCAAATTTGCCATCAAGAAAACGGCGAAGAACCCGCAGCAGCCGGTGCATGCGGTGTTCGATGCCATAGCGCAGCTGGCCGCGTTTCCCGATGAGGATCTGCACAAGCAGCTCGCCATGCTGAAGTGGCAGGCGGCACAGGCGATCCGCCAGGAACTGGAGCGCCGGCTGGAACGCCGCGCCGAGCTCGGTTTCAACGACATGCTGCTGCGATTGCAGCAGGCGCTGCACAGCGACAGCGGCGCACGGCTGGCGGAAGCGATCCGGCAACAGTTCCCGGTGGCGCTGGTCGACGAGTTCCAGGATACCGACCCGGTGCAGTACGGCATCTTCACCGCGATCTACAACGTCAGCAGCAATGATGAAAACACCGCGTTTGTGATGATCGGTGACCCGAAACAGGCGATCTACGCCTTTCGCGGCGCCGATATCTACACCTACCTCAAGGCGCGCAAGGCCACGGAAGGGCGCC
>CALMIC010000189.1 GCA_937864065.1 uncultured Cellvibrionales bacterium
CAGTTCGCTGAAAAAGATGGTGACCACGATCCGCTTCTCGCATCCGGTTGATGAAAGCAGCGTGCGTGAGCGCATCACACTGAAAGCCGAACAGGGATTGCAATTCCGCACCGCACCGGCGAAGGGCGAGCAGCCGTTCAGCGTCAGTTTCGATGACAGGAAACTCTCTGCTTTCGTGCACTCTGCTGCACTGGCGATGCCGCTGGAAAGCCGGCAGCTGTCATTGACCGTGGCAGCCGGCGTGAAAAGTGCGCTCGGCGGCAATGCCACGGCATCAGCCATGGAAACCGCCATCCTGGTCGATGGCCGTTACCGGCTGTCATTCAACGACATCCGCATGGACTTCGCACAGAACGACAAGGAAGAACCTGAACAGGTACTGCTGTTCAGCAGTTCCCACCCGGTGAGTGATGAAGCGATACGTGGCAAGGTGCAGGCCTGGGTGTTGCCACCGCGCACCGATCCCGACACCGGTACTGTAGTGGATTACGGCTGGAGCAGCGGCGACATCACGGAGCAGTTATTGCAATCCGCCACACCTTTGCCGCTAGCGCACGTGCCGAGCATCGAGCCGCAGAACAGCCAGCACAGCTTCCGCTTCCGCGCACAACCCGGGCAACAGGTCTACCTGCGCATCGCCGGGCAGATCGAATCCACCGGCGGCTATATCGCCAGGCAGCCGACCAGTGAGCTGTTCGAGGTCGCTGCCTGGCCGAAGACACTGCACCTGCTGTCGCAGGGCGCCCTGCTGTCACTCAACGGCGAGAAGAAACTCGGCTTCATGGCGCGCGGCATCCGCGAAGCCCGCATCGAGATCGCGCGCATCCTGCCGCAGCAGTTGCATCATCTCGTCGCGCAGAACAGTGGCAGCATCGTGCAACCGCGCATGAGCGAATCCCAGTTCGACCAGCTCGTGGAGCGCGAGCAGCTCACAGTGCCACTGCCGGACAACAGCGATGGCAAGACGGTATACGACCACATCGACCTCGCCCGTTACCTTGATGGCAACGGCGGCCGCAAGGGTATCTTTGTCATCCGCCTGACCGATGCCGCCGATGATGTGCAGCGCACATTCGACGGCTACTACAGCAGTTACTACGCCGATGACTATGGCAGTGAGGAAGAAGATGGTTACGCGTCATACAGCAACCCCAATGCGACATCTGACCTCCGTTTCGTGGTGGTCACCGACCTCGGCATCATCCTGAAGAAATCGCTCGATGGCTCGCAGGATGTTTTCGTGCAATCGATCAGCAGCGGGCAGCCGGTCGCCGGTGCCACAGTGCAGGTACTGGGCAGGAACGGCCTGCAAGTGCAGGAAGGCACCACCGACAGCAACGGGCGGGTGACTTTTGCCAGGCTCGGCGAACTGAAGCGCGAGAAAACACCGCTGATGTATGTGGTCAGCAAGGGCAATGACCTCGGTTTCCTGCCAATTGCCGCGGGGCGCCAGCAACTGAATTTCTCGCGTTTTGACATCGGCGGCCTGTCGAACAGTACCGAACCGGGCAAGCTGTCTGCCTACCTGTTCACGGATCGCGGGCTCTACCGCCCCGGCGAGACGGCACATGTCAGCCTCATCGTCCGCACCGCCAACTGGCAGGGCCAACTGGCCGGCATGCCGTTGCTGCTGCAGATCACCGACCCGCGCGGCGCAGTGGCACTGGAACAGGCCGTCACCTTGTCTGCCAGCGGCTTTGAGGCCGCGGATTTCAGCAGCAGCGACGTCGCCCCTGCCGGCGATTACCAGGCCAGCCTGTACCTGCCGAAGCGAAACAACGAACGGGAACTGCTCGGCAGCACGACCTTCACCGTGAAGCGGCGGCCGGGGAAGCTGAAACTCGACAG
>CALMIC010000190.1 GCA_937864065.1 uncultured Cellvibrionales bacterium
ACGCAATTTCATCATGGTATTGAGCAGGTCGTCCACTTTGCGTGTTTGTGCTTTGTAGTGCTTGTTAACAGTCCAGCCATCGGCTACTCTTTCGAGCAGCACTTCGTTATCATCCATTCCTGCAATAAAAATCCGGGTCACAGTGGCGGTATCACTCACGGCAAAAGATGCGTCATCATTCAATGTGTTCTTGTGCTGATTGGTCCAAAACAGGGCCAGAGCAATTAAAACAAGGACAAAAGTGAGGATGAATGCAATGCGGTTATTTTTCATTTTTGAATCATTTAACAGTGTTACGGCTGTATCTGCGCCTGCGAAGCATGAAAAGCAGGACTCCCGCTGCAAAAACAAGAAGCACAGGCGCAGCCACGTTTACAACCTGCCACAACAATTTGTTTTTATTCAGCTTTGTCAGATCGAGTGTGCGGTTGGTTCGTTCTCTGGAACGTATGCTGACAAGGCTGCTTTCATCGGCAAGATAGCTGATTGCGTTGAGCATAAAATCCTTGTTGCCGTAGGTTCGGCGGGTGTATTGATCAAAACCGAGTGGCAGCGGATATCCCTGGGGCACATGAAACTGGTTGCGGGCGATATCGCCGTCAGCAACAACAATCATGGCGGTGTTGCGGCTGTGGTCGAGGAAACCAATCTCTTTGCTGTCGGCTATTTCAGGCGTAATACGATTGGCATACAACGAGGAAAACTGTCCTTCCAGCAGCCAAGCCACTATTTGTCCTTTGCGGTTATATTGTCGCTGGTCGGGTTGCTCGCGCAACATAGCAAGGCTGATGAGTGCAGGAGTACCACTGGTACGTGAGTAATCCGAAGTCTTTAGCAATGGTGTCTTTTTCACAAGAGCGATTTCCACCGTATCAGCAGAGCTTATAAAGTCGGCCTTCAGGCTGTTGATATTTCTAACCACGGGGTGTTCGGAAGCCTGATTGAGCAAAGGGAAGTAGGGCCACCTGAAAAATTCTATCTGCGCCTGTCCGCCTACCTGTCCGGTGCGCAGCGGAATAGAAGCACAGTTGATATCGAGGACAAGGTTTTTATTGAATCGCACTCCGTATCTAAACAGCTGGTCATCAATGTTCAGAGGCATATCTACGCCAATCGTT
>CALMIC010000191.1 GCA_937864065.1 uncultured Cellvibrionales bacterium
ACTCCGACCAGCTGCTGCTGCAGCGCCTCAAGAAGCGCAAGCTGTGGCTGAAGGATGCCATCGTCCGTATCGAGAGCCGCCTGATCCCCGACCTTGACGCCTGAACCCCGGCGAGTGCCGTTGGTCGGTAACGGGAGGGTGTAGTAGTAGGCAATCCGGCTTTATCCGACCATAATCCTCTTCCTGATTCTCAGGATTTTCCAAGAATAGACAGGCTTCCTCTTGGTCGGGAAGCGAGGGAGTTATGATGCCTCTAAGATCTTTGGTGCGCGTGGTTTTCCATGCTGTCCTACTTTTGTCGCTGCCGGGCTTTGCGGCTGCCCAGACTACCACACAGTTGTTATGGGATAACAATAATGATGGTGATGGATCTGAGGTGCAGGCACAGCCCGATACCAGCGGAGGCGACTATTATTTCTGGGTTAGCCCGGATTTTGCGCGCCATGGCGTATGGCGTACGGTCCTGACAGTCAGTAGTGGTGAAGCTTCGCTGTATGTCGAGAAAGGCAACCCGGCAGTCGACGGGGTCAACGCCCTGAAATCGGAGCGTGTAGGCGATGATGCTGTTCTCATAGACAGGTCCCAATACAACGTCGGTGAGGCTTGGTATATTCGCGTCAATGCAGCACCAGGCTCTACCTGGACATTGCGTTCAGGCGATATTGAAGTGGTTGACTGGGGAGTAGTAGATGATGTGACCCGATTTGGGTCGGTGACCATCGGACCAGAGGGGATGGTATGGTTCAGGGCGGTGGTCGACCCTGCTACCACCCCGGCATGGGGTCTGATGGAGACCGGGGCAGAGCCCAAAGCCCTTTATGTGTCTGTGGACAAGGCGCCGACGGTATTTTCCGGCAGGACCTATGCTGATCAGTTCGAGACAGTGGCGGGACAGATGGTGGCCACGCCTGGGCCGGCAGTCGGCCCGGTTTATGTGGGTGTGGCCGGTGACCCGGGTGAGCCGGTAAGCATCCGTGCGTTCCGGCACATGGTCATCACGCCGTCAGCGCTTCCCGGTGGCCAGTATGCCGATGAAGGTATCGACAATTTCGAATTCAGTCTCACTGGCCAGTCGAGCGCAGCGGTAAATACTGGTGACCGGGCCGGTTTCCGGTTTGTGACCTATCAGGTCAATGTACCGGCGAATGGCCTCGGCTGGCAGGTCAAGATGAAGCCAGCCGGCGAGGATAATGCCAACCTGTACCTGCGCTATGCCAAGGCGGCCACGCCAAATGACAACCACGCAATGTCGGAAATGGCCGGCCAGGTCACCGACAACGCCATTATCGTGCCCCCCGACCTGAATGTCGGCCCATCCTATATAACGGTCTATAGCCCTGATGATGCGGACTTCTCTTTCAGCATGCGCAGTGGCAACCCGCAGGTCACCGGTATCCCTTTTATCAATGAAGAGCCCAACCAGATCGTCAATAGCCCCGAGAACCACGATCTGGGGGGGTGGGTGTATTACCGGGTGGATAACCTGGCTGAACAGCTCGATTACATGGGTTGGGAGTTATTGCTGTCGAATGCGCCAGTAAATGCCAGGCTGGCTATCCGCCGCAATGCTATTCCGGCGTTGGGCTACTACCGCCTGAAGGGCGAGAAAAAGGACGGTAGCATCCGGGCAGATCTGAATACGAACAAGCCTGTGTTGTTGAGTCCGAACCATGAGGCGGATATCTGGTATGTCGGGGTCTATAGCCCGGAAGCGCCACTGGGCCCGTTTGAACTGGTAACGCGTGCGCCACAGCGCAGTGAACTGTCTTTTAACGGCTTTTCTCAGGACGTAGGGCTTGTCGACGGTGCGTGTGTTGACGGCCAGGATGTAAGGACTGTGCGTTACTTCAAGGTCACGGTGCCTGCGGGAGCGCTGGGTTGGGATGTGCGCTTGAGCGATGTGTCGGGCGGAAATGCTGCCATGGTAGTGCGGCGCGATGTTTTTCCTGCCAACCTGAAACCCGCCAGTCTGGCCAATAACCGGGCAGATTGGCCGTCCGGCCAGCATTTCGGGATTAGTGGTGATTACAGCGATGACCGTGCGCCAGACAACAGCGATGTCAGTGGGCGCATCTTCACTGCTGGAATGGGCAGCCCGCTGGAACCGGGCAATTACTACATCGCGGTTGGCATCAGCAACCCACCGGCCAGCGGAACATTCTGTTACCGGATTACCAGTCGCGGCATTGGCGTAGGCAACGATGACAACAACAAACCCTATGCCGTCCAGGTACAGGATTTGCCACTAAATGGTAGTGTGTCTGCTACCTTGCCAGCACGAGAGATCGCGGTTTATCGCATTGCCATGCCGGCAAACCAGCCCGGATGGATGCTGAAGCTCGCGCCGGACAATGGCCAGGAAGCCATGTTGGCGGTTCGCTGGGGCAGTGTGCCTAACGTCGATGCCAGTGAAGCCAATAGTGTCGCCGGTAATGATAGGTACGCGGGCATAAAGAGAGAAAGAAACGGGCCGGATTACTTCTATCACTTTGCCAGCTCAGGGCAGTTTCTTGCGGAGGGCACCTATTATGCTGTGGTGCAAAGCGAAGGCGACAGTCGTTTGCCGGCTGATCGCGTCGGCGCTGGCGCTGCAAGCTACACACTGACCAGTGCTGTGATGCCGTATGTTGACAGGACGAACAATCCTCTCAGTCAGGGCGAAACCAAGTCGTGGCTCGCACAGTCGCTACCCTATGGTGAATACCACCTCTACCGGATACGCGTCGCTCCCGGCCTGCCAGCGATGGACATCCGGTTGCAGAACAAGACCGGTAATCCGGTGATCATGGTAGAAAGAGCCAATGAAGGTGAATTCCGTTTCCCTAATGTTAGCCTCAAAGCGTACAGCGAGCTGGTATTGGCCCAGGATCGTGAGGGAAGCGGTTTTGAACGTGATTTCTATCATCCGGACCTGGTGACGGTGCCAAACCCGGCCGGCGACTACTGGGTGCTGGTGGGAAGCCGGGAGCTGTCAGAGGCCGCACAACAGGACGCTCAGTATGACTTGCGCATCACCGGCAAGGCCATCCCCGACCTGCCATTCAATGGTGGCAGCCTTGCTGTGCCAGCTGGTAATCCACAGGCCGCGAATACCTGGCGTTATTATCGGGTGACGGTGCCTGCCAATGCCATTGGTTGGCATGTGCGGCTGAATGTAGTGGCCGGCAATCCACGTATGGTGATACGGCGCGATGAATCGCCAACCAGCTTCACGGTTCCGACCAGCTTGCAGCTGAACCAGACCTCATGGCCCAGCCAGGCCCAGGTCGCGGTAGGCCTGGATTTCACCAAGGACAAGGATGCTTCTGGCGCAGACATCTCTGGCCGGTATTTTACGGCCGGCATGAATGCGCCATTGGAGCCTGGCACCTATATCATCGGTGTCAGCAACAGCACTGGTGCTGATGCAATGGCCTACAACATTGAAAGCTTCGGGATCGGCAACCCATCCGAGCTGGATCCGGATGGCAACCCATGGCTGATTCCCGCACAACCGCTGGCTTTTGATAACGGTAGCGCCAGTGCAACAGTCGGTGTCCGGGGTATAGACGTATATGCAGTGGATGTCCCGCTGGATGCCAGGAATTGGGAAGTGATTCTGGAGCCGGCCTCCGGTGGAGAGGCCATGCTGGCGGTGGCCAAGGATCGATTGCCCAACAATAGCGCTAGTGAAAGTGGCAATAGCGTCTACACGGTGGGAGGCACCAGTCGAGAAAAAACCGGCGCTGAATTCTTTTACAAATTTGCCACGGCGGTGGATGGTGCAATCGACTCGGGGACGTACTATCTTGTGGTGATTGGCGAAGGCCAGGATCCTCCCGCTATCGACCGGACGGGTACCGGTAGCATTGGTTATACGATCCGGAGCAAAGGACAGCTGGCAAGGCCTTCAGCGAGCTATGCCGAGGGGGATGTGCCATGGTCTGGGGTTGCCCTCCGCTATGGCGAGGTGGATACCTACCGGATTACGGTGCCCGCTGGCGTCAGTCAGATGTGTATTAGCAGCAACCGGGCCGGCTTTGTCCTTTCTGCTGCCGCTGCTGGTTCTATTGCACTGGGTGGTGACGCTACAGATGGCGAGATGCCTTACTTGAAGTCGATTGAGGGCGGCACCGGTCGCTTGGGTTATTATCCAGCTGGTACCGTTGCGATCCTGAGTCCGGAACCGGGCAAGGATTATTTCCTGACGGTGGGGCAGGCTGAAGCAGCAGATCCGCTTTACAACGGCACCGTGAATTACAGGATCGCCTTCGATTGTGACACAGTACCGGAAATGCCTTTCAATGGCGGTTACGCAGACGATAGTCTTCCGCCCGGTTTCGGCGGGAGTGCAGTCTCTTTTGACTGGTACCGTATCGAGGTTCCTGCCACTGCCATTGGCTGGGACTTGAGATTGGTGAATGTCACTGGCGGAGGCCTGCCGAAAATGGTCATCCGCCGCGACGCGAGGCCGGTGAACAATTCAGGTAGTCTGGCTGACAATGCCAGCAGCTGGCCTTCGGGAGGCCAGTGGGTGGTAGGGGCTGATTTTACCGACAATGATACGGAGGCCGATAACAGCGAATTGGTCAGTGGCCGTTTCTTTACAGTAGGGATGGGCGCCCCGCTGGAGGCTGGTACCTACTTTGTCGGCATCTATAACAGCAGCACCCAGAAGTCAGCCACTTACCGCTTATTGAGTCGCGGCATCGGTGAGCCGACCGGGCTGGATGAGCTGGGCAACCCCTGGGAGATCCCGGTGCAGGTTCTCGGCTTCGATAACGCCGACTCCCTTGGCAGCAATATCGTCAGCGGCACCATCAGCCCGGTGCCGCAAGGCAGCAATGATGGTGTGGACGATGTCCGCGATATTGCGGTGTACCGCGTCAATGTTCCGGAAGGTACCCATGGTTGGCACGTCGAACTCACACCGAATGCAGGGCACGAAGCCATGTTGGCGGTGCGACGTGGACACCTGCCGAATATCAAGGCCGGCAGTACCGACAGTGGCCCGATAGGGCTGGCCGAAAACCCGACCAGACTGCAAGGCGCCGCCCGTGAGCGGGTGGGCAAAGAATATTATTACCAGTTTGCCAGTCGTGACCCCGTGAATCTGGTCGATCGCCAGAACCTGACGTCAGGTACCCATTATGTGGTTGTGGTTGCAGAAGGACAAAACCCGGCGGCGCCCAACAAGGTTGGCACAGGTTCCACCTCCTATACGCTCACCAGCCATGGTGAGGTATCTGTCAACGACAGGGTTTCCACGCCGCTGGCAGAAGGTTCGCCAATCGCGTGGACTGGCCAGCTGGCCCAGCCTGGTGCGATGAATTTTTACCGCTTCCGCCTGCCCGACCCGTCGCCTTCAGCCATCGAGATCCTGCTTCGCAATCGCACTGGCAAGCCGTCAATGCTTGTGGAAAGGGCTGCACAGGATATCTATCGTTTCCCGAATGAAAAGTCTGACAGTGAATTGGCTTATTCACTCGCAGCCGATGGTGGATACGAGCGTGACTACACCGACACCCAGGTGATAAACATCCCCTATCCGCAAGCGGGCGATTACTGGCTGGCACTTGGTTCTAATGATACGTCTCTCAGCGCGACACCGGCGGGTGGTGATATCGAGGTGTCATTCAATAATCCCATCAACCTGGATTTTGATGGTGGCCAGCACAGCCAGGTGCTGGTCAAGAACCAGGTGCGCTATTACCGGGTTGATGTACCTGAAATGCTTGATGGGAACCTGGTTCAGGGCTGGCGTGTGAATGCCGATCTATTGGGGGGTGGCGTTGAGCTTAGGGTTCGCAAGGATTTCCTGCCGCCGGCAGATAACACCACCAAACCCGTAGTCAAGAGCTTGCACAATGAAGCCGTGATTGCCCGGCCGCTGCTGACACCGGGCACCTGGTTTATCGAGGTCAAGGCCACGACCGATGGCACCAGCTACACCATTAACAGCATTCCGGTACGGCCGCAGCGCGACTGGACATTGCCGGTGGCCCCAGGGGATTTTAATCACCCCGGCCTGGTCTCTCCAATGTTTGCTGATAGCGGCATTGCTGCCAATGGATCACCGATTATCAACCCGAATTCAGGCGACCAGGGAACAGACCTGAAAGTCGGCCAGATGCACTTCTACCGCTTGGTCGTTCCTGAGGGAAATGCCGGTCTGTTGCGCTCTCAGCTGGATGCCCTGGGAGGCAATCCACAGCTGTATATCCGGCGCAATGATGTCCCAACGCTGGATCACGATCTTGCGGGCGATAGCAATTCCGGCGTGAACTTGCTGAAATTTATCTATGACAGGGCAGACGTGGATACACAGACTAGCTTCGGGCACTGGGTGCCGCTGGATGCCCGCGAAAGTACCCGGCTGGAGTCGGGTGTCTGGTGGATCGGGATTTTTGCCAAGGATAGCAACGTGCGTTACCGCCTGCGTCTGTCGGCAGGACTGGTCGAGAATGCCGATGGTTCGCTGGTAGATATTGCCGGTTATGTGCAGGAGCTTTCACCACAGCCGGATATGCCGACCACCTACAGCAGCCAGACGCTGCTCAAAGGTGATGTCCGTTATTATCGGCTCAGGTTGCCGCAATCCTCCGTTGATAACCAGGTGAGCACACCGCTCACCTGGACGCTGACCCTGTCTGGCAAGAATACGCTGGGAATCCGTTTGCGCGATACGGCGGCACCGGGAATGCGCGGTTCGCGCAACACATCACTGTCGCTGTTTGCCGACGATGGGAACTGGCAAGACTGGCGTGATGAAAGCGAACAGACTTCCAGCACCTCGCACAGCTATTACACCGGCGTAGGAACCCGTACGTTCCAGATACCGGAGTTGAAGCCTGGCGCGACCTATTATATTGCCGTGATGGCTACAGAAGATATCCAGTCAGGCGATACATTCACGCTGACATCCTCGCTGTCACCTGCTCGCCTGCCGCTTGATGGTGAGCTGGATTTCTTTACCGGTACTGTCTCGGTTTCGCTCCCCCCCAACAGCCAACGCCTGTATCGTGTTGATGCGCCGGCGCTGGCGGGTATGTGGCAGCATGAATCCAGTCACGCTGCAGCAGTGCAGGTCTTCGTGCAACAGGGCACTGTATCGCCGGCCGGCAACACTGCCAACAAGGATTACAACGACTGGTCATCTGTTGATGGTTTTGGCAAGGCTGGCACCGCTGCGATCGGCGCGCTCGGCACTAGCACCACTACCGGCTCCAATTCCCGCATGAAAGTATCATTCTACCGCGCCGCGACTCTGTCGGGCAGGGCGCCATGGCTGGCGGGCCAGTCCTATTACATTCTTGTCAAAAACACTTCGGGTGTAGCGCAGAATTTTCAGCTGACCATGGCCGGGCGTTATCTCAGTGAAACTGATGCGGATGGTGATGGCTTGCCAGACCAGTGGGAAGTCGAGAACTTCGGTGATATCAGCAAACAACCCAATGCCGATACTGACGGTGATGGCCTGACAAACCTGGAGGAATGGCAGGCAGGCACGGACCCCGCTAATCCCGATAGTGACGGTGATGGCGTAATAGACGGGGATGATGCTTTCCCGCTCGACCCGACGGAGTCGCTTGACACGGATGGTGACGGCATCGGCAACAATGCGGACACAGATGACGATGGTGACAACATCCCTGACGTGAGTGATAACTGCCCGTTTGATGACAATGCCACTCAAGTAGACAGTGACGGTAACGGTATAGGCAATGCCTGTGAAGAAGCCGTTGTTTCCTTTGAAACAGGTATCCCGCCCATAGGCTGGACTACAGGCGCGCCGGGCTGGCTCACCACCAATGAGCAGGCGTCGCATTTGTCGCAAAGCCTGCGTGCCCAACAGATCGGCGCGTCGCAGACGGCGTCGATCGTCTGGCGCGAGAGCTTTGCTCAAGGCAACCTGACGTTTGATGTAAAAGTGTCATCACAGTCGGCACGCGATTTCTTCCAACTCAGTATTGATGGTGTACCGGTGTCGGTTACGAAAAAATCCGGCGAATTCGGCTGGGCGAAGCTCACCGTGCCGGTGACGGCCGGTGTACATAACCTCACCTGGAACTACACGAAGGATGGTTCGACCGATACCGGCAGTGACACAGTCTGGATCGACAACATCCGCTACCGTCAGGGTGAGGATGCGATCGATACCGATGGCGATGGCCAGATGGATTACGACGACACGGACGACGATAACGATGGCGTGGCCGATACTGACGATGACTTGCCGAAAGACCCGACTGAAACAGTCGATACTGATGGTGATGGCATCGGCAACGGCGCCGACGATGATGACGATGGCGACAACGTGCCGGATGTGGTGGATCCGTATCCACTTGATCCGATGCTGCAGGGCAGGATTGATGGCGCTGCTGCCAATGCAGCGGTTGGTATTGCCGTGGCACATGCAGGCGATGTGGATAATGATGGTTACGGTGATGTTGTGCTGGGTTCGTGGCGGGCTAGCCCGCTGGTGGCCGGCAAGCCAGTGAAGGGGGCCGGCATGGTGCAGGTGTTGTCCGGCCGCACCGGCGTTTTGCTGCCGCTGTTGTCGGTCAATGGCCTGGCAGCTGGTGATGGTTTCGGCTACAGCGTGGCTGGCATCGGTGATGTGAACGGCGACAGCCATGACGATATTGCTGTCGGTGCCTATCGCGCCGATCGCAACAACGCCGGTGTCATCGCGAAAGATGCCGGCAGCGTGACAGTGCTGTCCGGTGCCGATGGCGCGGTGCTCTATCGCCTGTATGGCAACTATGCCGGTGACCGCTTCGGCAGTGCTGTGGCGTTAGTCGGCGATATCAATAGTGATGGCAAGACTGACTTTGTCGTTGGTGCCCCGCTTGCCGACCGCAATAGTGCCGGTGTGGTGACCAAGGATCTTGGTAGTATCCGCGGATTTACCGCGCAGGACGGTACACTTCTGGCCGAACATTTTGGTGAAGCAGTGAAGGACGGCTTCGGTTCGGCTGTTGCGGCGGCCGGTGATGTCAATAGTGACGGCTACGCCGATGTCCTTGCTGGTGCACCGCTGGCCAACCGTATGGATACTGTTGCGGGCAAACAGGTCGTTACCGCCGATGTCGGGCATGTGCAGGTATTGTCCGGCCTTGGTCTCGTGGGTGGTGAGCCACGGCTTCTGCAGCTATACCTGGGTAACCAGAAACTGTCAGGTTTTGGTGCCAGCGTGGCCGGTAATGCCGATGCCAATGCTGATGGTACGCCGGACATTGCTGTAGGTGTGCCGCGTTTTGATGTTGCGGCTACTGTCGAAGGCAAGACCGTCATACGGAAAGATGTTGGCAGGGCTTACATCTTTAGTGGAGAGGATGGCACTAGCCTGCAGGTGCAGGATGGTGCCCAGGTAGGTGACAGTTTCGGTAATGTCGTCAGCTTTGCGCGCAAGCTTGATGGTGACACGGCTGCTGACTTGGTTGTTGGTAGCGGCAAAGCCGACATCGTCCAGCTCGTCAATGGCAAGCCCGTCAAGGTGAAAGATGTCGGCAGTGTCAGTGTCTTTTCAGGCATCACCGGAAGTCCGCTGTTGACACTATTCGGCGAGTCAGCCGGTGACTACCGGGGCTGGGCATTGGATGCGTCGGCCGATGCGAACAACGACGGCTACAGCGACCTGGCGATCGGTGCCTGGGGTGATGATGTTCCGGCTACCGTCAATGGCAAGCCGAAGCTGCTGAAGAATGCCGGTCGCGTCGAGGTCATTTCCGGCAAGGCGGCAGCGAACTGATGCGCGGGCGGTGTTTCGGGGCGGGGGCAGCGCTGTGGCTGTCCCTGGTTTCCTCTTCTGCGTTGGCTCTTTTCTCAGTGCCAGTATTCGACATTGCGACAGCAGGATTCGACAGCAGCAACTGGTTCCAGCCGGATGAGGCCTTTCATGGCGACATCGGTAATCGCTGGGATGATGCCGTGCATGACATGGTGGTGCAGGCCGATGGCCGGATTGCGGTGACGGGTTACTACACCAACGCGCGTGGTCTTGCCGGCATCTACCTGCAGCGGCTGATGCCGGATGGCAGCAGGGACACCTCCTTTAACACCTATGGCACGCTCTGGATTCCCAACAAACAGGTGGCGCTGTTTGTGCCGCTGTCGATCATCCAGCAGACCGATGGCAAGCTGGTGATAACCGGCTACAAACGCACGCCGTACGGCCTTAAGTCGCTGCTGATGCGTTTCAATCCCGACGGTTCGTTCGATAACACATTCGGCAAGCGCGGCAAGCGGCTGTTGCAGCTGGGGTGGGCGTCTGTGCTGTCGGATATCGTGCAACAGCCGGATGGCAAGCTGGTCGCTGTCGGTTCTGCGCTGCCGGGCGGGTTGAGTGTCACCACGCTCGTTGTCGCGCGTTTCCTGTCCGATGGCAAGCCGGACAAGACGTTCGGCGACAAGGGGCGCATATTTATTGCCAGCGCGAGCGGTGACGCTGCCGGTTATTCGCTGCTGCTGCAGGATGATGGCCGTATCGTGGTTGCCGGTAGCACGGAAGATGGCAGCACGCTGTCGTCGCTGCTGGTGCGGCTGTCGCCATCCGGCCAGCTGGACAGCAGTTTCGGCAATGGCGGCGGAACGCTGACCAGCATGTCCCCTTACGCCGACGAAACCTACAAGGTGATCGAGCAGATGGATGGCAAGCTGTTGGCCGTGGGCTATGCATCAACGTCATTGAATGGTGTGGTCGAGAACCGTGATCTGGCTGTTGCGCGATACACGGCGGATGGCCAGCCGGATACTGGTTTTGGTACCGGTGGCGTCAGTGTCATTGGTGTTGACCCGTTGGCTGTGACTAATATGGGTCATGATGAGGCGACGGATGCCCTGCAGTTGCCGAACGGGCAGCTGCTGCTGGGTGGTGTCGTGAAGGGCGGCATGGGGTTCATGGTGCTGGAGGCTGATGGCCAGCCGGCCGGTGGAGACGCCAGCGGTGCTGCACACAATGCCGGTTTCAGTGGAGCCGTCCTTGCCAATGCCATCGGCCTGCAGCCGGATGGCAAGGTGTTGCTGGCCGGTTACCGGCGCCAGCTCGACCAGCACGAAGGCAAATACTATAACGACAGTGTTGTGGTGCGTTTCCATGGCGGCGATGTGGATGGCGATGGCGCGCCGGATGTGCTCGATCCGTACCCGCTCGACAGCGATAACGATGGCGTGAATAACACGGATGAAGCACTGCCGTAATCCGGGGGCGAAAGGAGTTGCGATGACCAGATATGTTTTTGCCATCCTCTTGCAGTGGTGTGTGTTGCAAGCCGCTGTTGCTGCGCCTGGCGATCTCGATACGTCTTTTGGAAACGGTGGCTGGATCAGTCTGGCGTCACGGCAGTCCGCTTTTGCCTCCCTGTATGCGGAAGATGCCGTCATGCAGACGGATGGAAAACTGCTGGTTGCCGGGGAAGTGCGAGGTATGGGGCGGACGGATGCTTTCCTTTTCCGATACCTGCCAGACGGCTCATTAGACGCCACGTTTGGCGTCGGCGGGAGACTGGTAGAGAGTCTGGATCAGCAGGACATGGAAAATCATGCAGTCGTGCAATTGCCTGATGGCAAAATTTTCGTTGCTGCCAACAGGGATGCTCCGAATGACAGCGTCATCATCCTGTCGCGCTACCAGACAAATGGTGTGCTGGATGCCACTTTTGGCGATGGCGGCCGGGCGTTGATACAGTCACTGCCAGCCGGCTACGCCTTCTTTTTCATCCGTGATCTTGCTGTGCAGTCAGCAGGAAAGCTGTTGTTGTTCGTGCGCTTGCAAGATGAATCCTATGCGCAGCAAGAAGCGGTTGTCCGTTTCAATGCGGACGGTTCGATCGATACCAGCTTCGCTGCGGGTGGCTGGTTGTTGACGGGTGCCAGCAGTCGTTATCTGGTCGATCCGCATCTGCTGGTGCAGGCGGACCAGAAAATCGTTATCGGTTTGACGGATGATGAGCGTCGGTTTGTGCTGCTGCGTTATCTCGCCAATGGTGATACGGATACAGGGTTTGGCGACCAGGGACGCGTAGTGACAGCGGTCGGTCATACGGCAATCGCTGACTACAAACACGCAGAGCTTGCCGGTGTGCAGCAGCAACCAGATGGAAAACTTCTGGTCAATGGCACGGCCTGTAACGGTGATGCGGAAGGATTTTACTGTGATGTCGATGCTGTAGTGTTGCGTTTTGATGGCCAGGGCGTGCTGGATCAGCACGGGTTCGGCGTTGCGGGTGTCGCCTGGTCAAATCTGGAAAATCTGTGGGACTTGGGTGAAGCTGTATTCCAGAATCCGGATGGCTCGCTGGATTTGTCCGGCGTGGTTTATGACGGTGATGAGCAAAAGCGTTTTTCCCTGCGATTCCAGCCAGATGGTGTGCTGAAAAAATCTTTCGGTAAAAATGGCGTGATGATGAGTCATATGCCTGTTCGGGCGGAGGAGCATATTTTTTTGCGCGGCAATGGCAGGAAGACAGTGCTCGTATACAACCTGTATCGCGAGCGTGACGGGGTCAGCATGATTGGCCAGCAGCGCATCTTCCCAGATGGCGACCGCGATGACGGTTTCGGTAATCGTGGTGTCGTCAATACCATCCAACACATGCGCTGGATTGAAGCGGATCGGATATTTGCTGACGCGGATGGCGGTTTTTCGGTAACGGCGTTTGTGGCTGAAAGAGACGGCGGCAGCCAGCAGCTGGTGCGCCTGACTGCCGATGGCAAGCCGGACAAGTCTTTCCGTCGTGATGGCTTCTGGCGCTTGCCACCGGGTCAGCGCGTCGCTGCAAAACAGGCAGATGGAAAATGGCTGGCGACTGGCATGCAAGGTGGCCAGACTGCGATTTATCGCTACACGGCCGGCGGTAAAGTGGATCGCAGTTTCGGCGCACGCGGTACAGCACTCGTGCCGGCACTGGATGAAAAGCCGATGTATCTGGAGAAATTGCTGGTGCAGCCGGATGGCAAATTGCTGCTGGCGGTTTCACATCGCCCGTCCAGCAATGAAATAAATATCTGGCTGTTCCGGTTGCTGCCGGATGGTTTGCCGGATACCAGCTTCGGTGAGCAGGGAAGCGTTTTGCTCGCCGGTGATCGGTCTTTCCTGACAGCGTTGCAGTTGGACGGTTTCGGTAACATTCTGGCAGGAATCGGCCGTTACAGTGCGGGCAGTTGGCAGTCTTCCCTGCAGCGCTATCAGGCGGATGGTGCTGTCGATGATGCATTCGGGACTGCTGGTTCTTTTTCGGGTGGCTCATTGACCGGATTTGTTGATTTGTTGGCCGCTGCAGAAGGCACGTTGTTTCTGGCTGAGGATGATGGCACTGGTTTTGTGGTAGGCGCATTACAACCAGACGGCAGTGCGGATGCCGGGTTTGCTGATCAGGGTCTGGCGCGGGTAACCCGTGCTGACGGACAGCGGGTATTGCCGCGCTCGCTGCATCGTTTGCCATCCGGCCAGTTACTGGTCAGTGGCACACTTTATGATCCGCAAACCGGATTCACGTCGGCATTCTTCACCCGGTTGTCCGCAGCCGGCAACCTGGATACCACTTTCGGTGATAACGGCTGGCAGGTTTTTAATGCCGCCAACGGCGACAAGGTCCTTGCCACGCAGCCGTCGCTCGGCGGTGTGACACTGCTGCCCGACGGCAACTGGTTGCTGCCGTTCTTGCTGGAGGACGGTCGACTGCATGTGGCGCGTTTTCTCGGCAGCGATTGATTCCCCCTGCGGGCAACGGCGCTTACAATAGCTCCCCGTCTTGCCCGCTTCCGTCCCATGCCCTCCTCCCTCCTCCCTGAAAGACCGCTGGTGATCTCGCCCGCCCTCGCTGCCACGCTGGGGCTGGAGGAGGCGGTATTGCTCTCGGTGCTGCACGAGCTGTACCTGCACCGGGCGCAGGGCGGTTGGTTGAAGGTGGATGGCAGTGTGCTGGCGCCGTTCGTGCCGTTCTGGTTGCCGCAGGATATCCAGCGCATCGCCACCAGCTTGCAGGCCAAGGGCGTGTTGCAGCTGCGCTCGGCCCCGTACCTCAGCAGCGGCGTGCTGGATTTCAGCCTGGGTGATAGTGCGCCGGCACCGTCCCGGGTACACGAGCCGCGCAGCGTGGCCGCCACGACCGGTGGCGCGACGCTGATGGCGCCGCACTGGCAGCCGGATGATGACCTGTTGCGCCAGCTGGCCCAGCTGGGTGTGCCGGCCGACTTCGTGCAGCAGCAGGTGCCCGAGTTCGTGCGCTACTGGCGCGACCGCGGCGAGGCGCACCATGCCTGGGGCAACCGCTTTCTCAAGCAGGTGCTGCGCGTGTGGCGCGAGCAGGAACAGCACGGGGCGAAGCTGCGCCAGAACACCGCGATGACCGCCGACTGGCGACCGGGGCCGGATGCGGTCGAGATCCTGCAGCGCGCCGGTGTCAGCCGCGAGTTCATCGCCGACAGCGTGCCGGAGTTCGTGCTTTACTGGCGCGAGCGCGGCGAGCAGCACAGCACCTGGGACAGCAAGTTCCTGCAGCACGTGCGCCGGCAATGGGCGATCTTCACGGCGAGGCTTGCCCATGACCCGACACCGCGGCCGATCAGCGCCGACTGGCAGCCCTCGCCGGATGTGTTCGACATCCTGCAGATGGCGGCGATCGATGCGGACTTTGCCCGTGCGCAGGTCAGTGAGTTCGTGCTGTACTGGCTGGACAGCCGGCAAGTGCACGCGAGCTGGAACAGCAAGTTCCTGCACCATGTAAAATACCGCTGGGCCAGACGCCACCAGCAGCCGTGGCAGGGGGAAACCGATGGATTCGTCGCCACACACACCGATCGCAGCTGGGCAGACTAGCCAGCAGCGCGAGGCCGTGATCGACGCGGTGAACCAGATGTTCGCCGAGTTCGCCCTCGTCTATCACAACCAGTACCAGAA
>CALMIC010000192.1 GCA_937864065.1 uncultured Cellvibrionales bacterium
GGTGCTGACGTGAAGTTCATGGATGATGCGTGGTGGGGACCGACCGTCGTGGTGCCGGGCGAAGAGCAGGCGCGCATGATGATCGTCGAGAAATCGCTGCCGGGCTGTGCCTTTGTCGACATGAACGGCAAGCGTTACACCGACGAGGCCGCACCGTATATCACCGTGGTGCAGGACATGTACAAGCGCGAGCGCGAAGGCACCCAGGCCGTGCCGAGCTGGATGATTTTCGGCAAGGACTATCGCCAGAAGTATCCCTGTGGCCCGGTATTCCCCGGCGAGATGATGAAAGACGCGCAAGTGCCGAAAGAGCTGTGGGACAGCTACATCTTCAAGGCCGAAACGCTGGAAGAGCTGGCGAAGAAAATCGGCATCGCCAATGTCGACAACCTGAAGCAGACCATTGCCAACATGAACGAGTACGCGAAGACCGGCAAGGATCTCGAGTACGACAAGGGCGGCAACGAGTACGACCGTTTCTACGGCGACGACCAGACCGGCTACCCGAATCCCTGCCTGATGCCGATCGAGGGTCCGTTCTATGCGGTGAAAGTGCATGCCGGCGAGCTCGGCACCAAGGGCGGCCTCGCTGCCGATGAAAAGGCGCGCGTGCTCGACAAGGACGGCAAGGTCATTCCCGGCCTGTATGTTATCGGCAACAACTCGGCCGCCATGATGGGTCCGACGTACGCTGGCGCCGGCTCCACCATTGGTCCCTCCATGGCTTTCGGTTATATCGCTGCGGATGATGTGATGGGCAAGTAAGCCCGCTGTGCCCCGTAACAAAAAAGGCCGCCGAGGCGGCTTTTTTTGTGGTCGCAATTCACAGGGTGCTGTTGGCGGCGCGGTGTTTTTCTTTCAGGCGACTGTAATTGCCGGCACCGTAGCTAAAGAAGGATTTTTCCTTCTCTGTCAGCTCCCGCACCGGCTTCGCCGGGCTGCCGACATAGAGGAAGCCGCTGGCCAGTCGTTTGCCGGGTGGCACGAGGCTGCCGGCACCCAGCATCACCTCGTCCTCGATCACGGCGCCATCCATGACAATGGCGCCGATGCCGATCAAAACCCGGTTGCCGATGGTGCAGCCGTGCAGCACCGCGCGATGGCCCACAGTGACCTCATCGCCCAGGGTCAGTGGAAAGCCGCCGGGGTCATACGGGCCGGCGTGGGTGATATGGAGTACAGCGCCGTCCTGGATGCTGCAGCGCGCCCCGATGCGGATGCGGTGCATGTCGCCGCGGATCACCGTGTGCGGCCATACCGAGGTGTCATCGCCAAGGTGTACATCGCCGATCACGCAGGCCATCGGGTCGACATAGACCCGTTCGCCGAGTTGCGGGACGAGGCCTTCGTGCGGCCGTATATTGAAAGCGCCGGGCATGGTGCAGCTCCAGTGGCAGGATGGCGGGCATATAATAGCCTCACCGTTAAGTTGCAGGTCAGTGCCTCCCATGAATCCATCCGACAATCCGTTGCTCCGCGATGAAGTCCTGCCGCCATTTACTGCCATCCGGCCAGAACATGTCGAGCCGGCCATGATTGCCATCATCGAAGAAAACCTGCGCGCTATAGACCGGCTGGTAACGCAGCCTGACCCATGCTGGGAGTCGCTGGTGCAGCCGTTGCACAACCTCAATGACCGGCTGGAAAAAGCCTGGGCACCCGTCAGTCACATGAATGCCGTCGTGCAGAATGAAGCCTTGCGTGCGGCGCACGATGCTTGCCTGCCACAGCTCTCCGCTTACCACACACGGTTGGGCCAGCATCGCGGCTTGTATGCCGCCTACCGTTCCATCCGCGACAGCAATGCCTATGAGGCATTGTCACAGGCGCAGAAGAAAACGATCGACAATGCCTTGCGCGATTTCAGCTTGTCAGGCATTGGTCTTGACGAGCCAGGCCAGCAACGTTTTGCGGCGATCAGCTCGCGGCTGTCGGAATTGGCCAGCCAGTTTGCCAATCATGTGCTTGATGCCACGCGGATATGGGGCAAGTATGTGGAAGATGAAAGCCAGCTGGCAGGATTGCCGGATACGGCGCTCAACCTGGCTCGCGCACAGGCGGAAGCGAAAGGCCAGCAGGGTTTCCTGCTTACACTGGATGCCCCCTGCTACATTGCCGTGATGACCTATGCCGATAACCGTGAACTGCGCCGCGAGATGTATGAGGCGTATGTGACGCGCGCATCGGAATGCGGCCCACAAGCAGGGCAGTTTGATAATGGCGCGATCATCAGTGAGATCCTGGCATTGCGGCATGAACTCGCCCGGTTGCTGGGCTTCAACAGTTATGCACACTATTCGCTGGCCACCAAGATGGCTGAGTCGCCAGAACAGGTGACTGCATTCCTGCACGACCTGGTGCGGCGATCCAGGCCTGTCGCCCTCGAGGAACTGGCGACCCTGAAGCAATTTGCACAGGAGCAGCATGGTTGCGATGACCTCGCCAGCTGGGATGTCGCCTGGTTTTCGGAAAAGTTACGCGAGCAGTCATACGCTGTCGACCAGGAGCAGTTGCGCCAGTATTTCCCGCTGGAAAAAGTCCTGTCCGGGCTGTTCCTGCTGATCGAGAAACTGTTTGCTGTCCGCATTGCGCCAGAGGAAGGTGTGGCCCTGTGGCATCCTGATGCGGAAGCTTTCACTGTAAGCCGCAATGGCGCAGTGATTGCCCGTTTCTTCACCGATTTTTATGCGCGGGAAAACAAGCGCGGTGGTGCATGGATGGGCGACTGCCGCGTCAGGAGGTTGCTGGATGATGGTTCTGTACAGCTGCCGGTGGCTTTCCTGACCTGCAATTTCATGGCGCCCAATGCGCAGCAACCCTGCCTGCTGACCTTTGACGATGTCACCACGCTGTTTCATGAGTTCGGCCATGGCTTGCACCACATGCTGACACAGGTGGACTGTGCGCCGGTATCCGGTATCAATGGCGTGGAATGGGATGCTGTCGAGTTGCCGAGCCAGTTCCTGGAAAACTGGTGTTGGCAGCCTGAAGTCATCCCGACGATCTCTGCGCATTATCAATCCGGGGAGCCGTTGCCGGCAGCGATGCTGGCGAAAATGCTGGCGGCAAGGAATTTCCAGTCCGGATTGCAGATGTTGCGCCAGCTGGAGTTTGCCCTGTTCGATTTCCTGTTGCATTGGCAGTATGACCCGGCTCGCCCGGTGCAGTCTGTGCTGGACGAGGTCCGCGAGGGTGTCGCAGTGCTGATGCCGCCGGTGTTCAACCGCTTCCAGAACAGCTTCAGCCACATCTTCGCCGGGGGTTATGCAGCTGGCTACTACAGCTACAAATGGGCTGAAGTATTGTCGGCGGATGCCTTTGCCGCATTCGAGGAGAATGGTGTGCTCGACGATGCGACCTGCGCACGCTTCCTCGGTGACATTCTGGAGCGTGGCGGTACGGAAGATGCGATGACCCTGTTCCGGCGTTTCCGCGGCCGGGAGCCTGCCGTGGATGCACTTTTGCGCCATAGTGGCCTGGCGGGGCGGGAGGCGGCATGAGCGAGCTGCCTGATACCCCGCGCCGGTTTGTGGCAGGTGCCAAGTGTCCCGGATGCCAGGCCATGGACAAGGTGGTCATGTACCGCAAGGCCGGTATCCAGTACCGGGAGTGCGTAGCCTGTGGTTATTTGGATGAAATGGCCTTCGAACAGAATTTCCGCGAGCTGGAAACCCGGGTCAACCGTACGGAACAGGAAAAACAGGAGGAGTTGGCTGTAGTGCGGCTGCTCGATACCGGCCGGCCAACCTGAAGTTTGCGCAGTGTCATTGCAGTTTGTGGCAGTTTTTTATATCGCCCTGTTTACCCCATGGGGGGGCATGTCTATAATTGCGACGCTTTGTCGCACCCTTTTGTTCAATTTTTGAGCAGATGTGATCGGTATCCCCTGGCAACAAGGGGGATGCCGGGGGTGCGCATGACATTTTTCATTGATAACGACGGAGAATAAGGGCATGCATTCCAAGGCAAAAAGGCTGCTGTCGCTCTTGCTTGGCCCTGTACTGCTGACTGCCGCTGCGGGTGCGTGGGCGGATCTGGCTGACCGCAGTACAGTCAATATGTCGCCAGGTGTCACTGCTGTGGGCCATGACATCTATAACCTGCATATGCTGGTCATCTGGATCAGTGTGGGCATCGGTGTGGCGGTTTTTTCGGTCATGTTCTATTCACTGGTTGCCCATCGGAAGTCCCAGGGCCATCAGGCTGACCACTGGCATGAGCACCTGGGTGCCGAATTGGCCTGGACCTTCATCCCGTTCATCATCCTGGGTTTCATGGCCTGGCCGGCCATCCAGACCCTGCTGAAGATCTATGACACGGAAGAGCCGGCGATGGATATCGTGATCACCGGTTACCAGTGGAAATGGAAATATGAGTATCTCGGCGCTACGCCGGAAGACAGCGTGAGCTTCTTTTCCAATCTGGCCACCCCGCAGTCCGAGATCCAGGGCAAGGAAGCAAAGGGAGAGTTCTACCTGCTCGAAGTGGATGAGCCTATCCATATTCCCGTCAACACCAAGGTGCGCTTCCTGATCACGGCGAACGATGTCATCCACTCCTGGTGGGTGCCAGAACTGGCTGTGAAGAAAGACGCCATTCCCGGCATCATGAACGAGGCCTGGACCAAGGCTGAGAAAGTTGGTATCTACCGCGGCCAGTGTGCCGAGTTGTGCGGCAAGGACCATGGATTCATGCCGATCGTTGTGGTTGTCGAGGAACAAGCCGACTACGACAAGTGGCTCAATGGCAAGAAAGCAGAAGCCAAGAAACTGCGTGAGCTGATGGCGCAGACCTTTACCCTGGAGGAGCAGATTGCGCGTGGCGAGAAGGTGTATCAGGCCTCATGTGCTGCGTGCCATGGCGCCAATGGCGAAGGCGGCGTAGGCAAGCCGATTGCTGGTAGCAAGATCGCGACCGGTCCGGTAGATGGCCATCTGAAAGCGGCAGTGAATGGCGTGCCCGGCACGGCGATGCAGGCTTTCGGCGGCATCCTCAATGACCTGGATATGGCTGCGGTTGTGACCTACCAGCGCAACGCATTCGGTAACAACATGGGTGACAACCTGCAGGCTGTCGACGTGTACAAGTTCAAGAGCAAGAAGTGAGGAGTAGACAACAATGGCACACGGTCCAGCTAAAGGTTTGAGCCGGTGGTTGTTTACCACCAACCACAAGGACATCGGTTCGATGTACCTGTGGTTCAGTTTTGCAATGTTCATCCTCGGTGGTTCATTCGCGATGGTTATCCGCGCGGAGCTTTTCCAGCCGGGCATGCAGCTTGTTGAGCCCAATTTCTTCAACCAGATGACCACAATGCACGGTCTGGTGATGGTGTTCGGTGCCATCATGCCATCCTTTGTGGGTCTCGCTAACTGGATGATCCCGTTGATGATCGGGGCGCCTGATATGGCTTTGCCTCGTATGAACAACTGGTCATTCTGGTTGCTGCCGTTCTCCTTCCTGATCCTGGCTTCCACGCTGTTCATGGAAGGCGGTGCGCCCAACTTCGGCTGGAC
>CALMIC010000193.1 GCA_937864065.1 uncultured Cellvibrionales bacterium
CAGCCCGAGTGCTTCATCACCCTGGCTGCCAACGCCACGGGACCACTGCGACTGCAGGCGCACCGCTTCGCCGGCAATCTCGGGCAATGGTGCGATGACTTCCTCTTCCTTGTCCTCAAGGAGGCTGCAGGAGGACAGGGAGAACACCAGGCAAAAAACCGGAAGGACATGAGCCAGCCGGCGCAAGTCGGGCATCATGGCTGGCCACCTTCTGGTGAAGCAGCAGGGGCTGCCGGAGACGCCGCCAGGTCAGCCAGCTTCATCTCCAGCTCGGCACGACGATCCTGTGTTGCCGTATTGTCGATGGCTTTGAGTGCCGCCTCATAGCTGGCGCGGGCCTCTGCAGGTTTGCCTTGCGCCAGAAGCACATCACCACGCAACTCTGCGGCCGCTGGTTCCCATGCATCCCCTACCCTGATACCTGAGAGTGCTGACAATGCCTGCTCATACTCCCCCTTGGCATACAACACTTGCGCTTGACGCAAACTGACCAACGGGTTCAGTGATGGGTCGACATTCTGCTCCCTGGCCCATGCCAGCAATTCGCCGGCACGAACCAGGTCATTGGCAAGCACTGCATTTTTTGCCAGGTAGAGTGCGGCAAATACGCCATAAACCGTGCGGGGGTGCTGGTTGCGCAACTGCTCGGCCATCTCGGCTGCCTTGCCCTGGTCGTCGGGCGTTTCGGCAAGCACAAGCATTTGCTGGTACTGGTCAGCCGCCGCAGCCATCGTGGATTGCGGGTGACTGGTCCAGCCCATCCAGCCGGCGTAGCCAGCCAGGGCAATGACAACCCCGGCCACAGTAGACTTGCCATTTTCGCGCCACCACTTTTTCAGCAGCTCGATCTGTTCTTCTTCAGTACGGTAGTCGGCCATGCTGCCCTCTCGGATCTTGCCAGAATCTATGGTTCACGCCAGCAATTGCTGGCGCAAAAAGGCGCCCAGTGTAGCAAAAGGCACTGACTGTTGTTCACGCTCATCCCGGAGGAACTTGACGGTGGCCACTTGCGCAGCAACCTCGTCCTCACCCAGCACCACCGCCAGGCGGGCACCGCTGCGATCTGCGCGCTTGAACTGGTTCTTGAAACTGCCGCCACCGGTGTTCAGCAATACGACCGTACCAGGCAGGTCATGACGGCACTGTTCGGCGAGAAGGAGGCCAGCCGCAACGGCAGACTCGGCCACCACAACATAGACGTCAGCCACGGGCCCTGGCTGTCCGCCTTGTGCTGCCAGCAACAAGGCCAGGCGTTCGATACCCATCGCAAAACCGAAAGCCGGGGTCGGCCTGCCGCCCAGTTGCTCGACCAGCCCGTCAAAACGCCCACCAGCACAGACAGTGCCCTGGGCACCCAATGCAGAAGTAACCCACTCGAATACGGTTGCGTTGTAGTAATCGAGGCCGCGCACCAGGCGGGGATTTACCTCGAATGGCACACCAGCCTGGGCAAGTACATTGCAAAGCAGGTCGAAGTGGCGCCGCGACTCGTCATCCAGGTAATCCTGCAGCTGCGGTGCAGCCTGCAGGATCTGCTGCGTCTGCTCGACCTTGCTATCGAGGATGCGCAGCGGGTTGCTGTGCAGGCGACGCCGGCTGTCTTCATCGAGTTCTGCCGTGAATTTTTCCAGGTAACTGACCAGCGCGGCACGGTAGGTGGCGCGGGCAGCACTGGACCCCAGCGAGTTGAGCTGCAACGCGACGGTTTCGGACAGGCCGAACTCACGCCACAACCGCGCGGTCAGCAACAGCATCTCGGCATCAATATCGGGACCAGGAAAACCAAAGGCCTCGACACCGATCTGGTGGAATTGCCGCAGCCTGCCTTTCTGGGGGCGCTCATGCCGGAACATCGGCCCCGCATACCATAGCTTCTGCGTCTGGTTATAGAGCAAACCGTGCTGCTCACAGGCGCGAACACAGCAAGCTGTGCCTTCCGGCCGCAACGTCAAGCTGTCGCCATTGCGGTCCTCAAAGGTATACATTTCCTTTTCCACGATATCGGTGACCTCACCGATCGCGCGCTTGAACAGCGCCGTCTGCTCGAGGATGGGGAAACGGATCTCACGGTAGCCATAGCTATCGAGCACATCAGCGGCTATCGCCTCGATATATTGCCAGACATGGGAATCTTGCGGCAGCAAATCATTCATGCCGCGGATGGACTGGATCTTGCTCACAATAGGAACCTGCTGGTCAGCCTTTGCCAATAATGCTGGCTTGTTGCGCCACCTTTTCGCGGATCATTTTTTCCAGCGAATCGACGAGCTCTTCATTCTGCAGCTTGATGGTCGGTTTGCCATCGACAAACACCATGTTGCTGGGCGAGCTACCGGTCAGGCCGATATGGGCCACCTTGGCTTCACCCGGGCCGTTGACGTAACAGCCGATGATCGCCACATCCAGCGGGTCGTTGATATCCTCCAGCCTGGCTTCAAGGGCATTCACCGTCTGTATCACGTCAAAGTTCTGCCGCGAACAGCTAGGGCAGGCAATGATATTGATGCCCTTGGTACGCAGGTGCAGGCTCTTGAGGATATCGAAACCGACCTTGATTTCCTCAACCGGATCAGCGGCTAGCGAGATGCGGATCGTGTCACCGATGCCATCCATCAGCAACAAGCCAAGACCAACCGACGACTTCACTGTGCCGCTACGCAAACCACCGGCTTCCGTAATACCGAGATGCAAGGGCTGCTCTATCTGGGACGCAATCTTGCGGTAGGCGTCAACCGTGAGGAAAACATCCGATGCCTTCAGGCTCAGCTTGAAATCATGGAAATCCATCTTGTAGAGGATATCGACATGGCGGAACGCGGATTCGACCAGTGCATCGGCAGTCGGCTCGCCGTATTTTTTCTGCAAGTCTTTTTCCAGGGAGCCAGCATTGACCCCGATACGGATCGGGATATTCTTATCGCGCGCTTTCTCAACGACAGCGCGGACGCGGTCTTCCCGGCCAATATTGCCTGGATTGATGCGCAGGCAATCGACTCCGAGATCTGCCACACGCAAGGCAATCTTGTAATCGAAATGGATGTCCGCAACCAGCGGCACTTTCACCTGTTGGCGGATCTGCCCGAATGCTTCCGCAGCATCCATAGAGGGTACAGACACGCGCACGATATCGGCACCAACATTTTCCAGCCGGCGAATCTGCTCGACGGTGGCGGCTATGTCTGTAGTTTCGGTATTGGTCATGCTTTGTACGGCAATCGGCGCATCGCCACCGACAGCAACATTACCTACCATGATCTTGCGCGACTGACGGCGCTTGATCGGGTTATGTACCTGCATCAGGGAGTCCCCGCTATTCAATTCCACCAGTCGCCGGATCATCACCAATGACGAAACGGGCCGACTGGAAACCCGGCTTGACTGGCACTGTTACTACAGCACCGTTGTAACTGACATTGACCGCCGTGGCCTTGCCGAACCACAGGTGTAGCGGCGTTGGCGCGGGCAGGTCCAGCACATCGCCCTTGCGGTGCGTCTTCTCATGCAACACCTTGCCCTGGTCATCTTTCACCTGCAGCCAGCAGTCGTCCATGAACTCGACATGCAGCAGCGGCACGTCGCTGCCAGCTGCCGGCTCTGGCTCTGGTTGGCCCCCTGGATTTGCCACAGGGACTGCTGCCTTTACAGGCGCAAGCGAGGGTTGCGGTTCTGTCACCGCAGGAGTAGCCACAAGCCGGTCATCCGGCAACAGCGCCGGGCTATTGTCCAGAGGCGCAGGTTTTTCTAGCGGCAGCGGCGGCTGCCAGATCCCGGACCACCACAGGCCGGCGCCACCTGCGGCAGCTGCCAGCAGCAGTACCAGGACCAAGAGGGAACGGTTAAGCAGCGACTGGCGGCTCGGCCTCACGATACGGGTAGCCAATACTGGTGACAATGGCGCAAAAGGCTTTTGTGAAGGGACAGCAGCTTCATACTGGCCGACCAGGGCATCCCCATCCAACGCATAGAGACGTGCGCACGCACGCAGGTAGCCTTTGACAAACGCCGGACCGTTGAACCCGGAGAAATCGCCCTGTTCAAGGGCCTGCACCTGGCGTACCTGCAAGTGCAATTCCCGTGCACAGTCCTCTACACCCAGGCCTTTCTGCATCCGGGCCTGCCGCAACAATTGCCCGATGCCGACCAGTTCGGCTGCAGGCAGGGACTGTAGCGACGGACTACCGCTCATCGCGACTGCGACCACGCCAGGTACTCCCGGTACTCCTGCGAATCCGGGAACTGGTTTTTCAGGAACAGCGCGTAACTGGCAAGCTGGTCCTCGCGACCGGCAATGTGCATCAGGCGGATGCCAAGCCAAAGCGAGCGCGGCGTCTGCCGCGACATGGCCAGGAACTTGTCGTAGTAGCGTTGGCTCTCGTCAAACTTGCCCTGGTCGAACTTCAGCAATGCAACCTCGAGGATCACGCGCGGGTTGCGCGAATCATTGATCAGGCTGCGGCGGAATGCCTCCTCGGCCTCAGCCAGCTTGCCCTGCTGCTTGAGACAGATGCCGTAATTGAGGAAAGCGGCATCGCGATTGGGATACATCACATCTTCGGTTGCCTTTGCCAATGTGCTGCAGGCCTCGTCATAACGCTTCTGCTCGAACAGGAACTTGCCGTAATTGACGTAACTGGCTGTGTAGGAAGAGTCTGAGCGGATCGCCTTCTTGTATTGTTTTTCGGCCAGTTCCGGTTCCCCGTCCGTCAGGTAGTAGTACGCCAGCACATTGAGCATGGCGGGTGAACTGGAATCGATCTCCAGCCCGCGATTGATCGCACGCAATGCCTGCTCCCGCTTGCCATCCTTCATGTAGCCCGTAGCCAGGGTAATGTAATCCTGCAGCGCCCCTTCCTTGGACACTTTTTCCGGCACGGGCTCACCATTACTGGTGGTTTCCTCGGTGACACAACCGCCCAAAGACACGATAAACAACAGGCAGGCAAACCACTTCAGGCTGACAGGACACTTCACGCTCATTCAGTCTCTCCTTGCACAAAACGCACCGGCTCCAGGGCGCCTGTCGACCGTCGACGATGGCGCTCACTGCGACGGGTACGGTCATTGACCACCCCGGCCAGTTGGCCGCAGGCTGCGTCGATATCATCGCCCCGTGTGGTGCGGATAGTCGCTGTATACCCTGCCTGCAGCAAAATGTCACGGAACCGGTACAGGCTGTTGTTGCTGACGCGGCGATACTGTGACGCAGAGAACGGATTGAACGGGATCAGGTTGATCTTTGAAGGCACATCGCGCAGCAAATCCACCAGCTGCTGCGCATGCTCGGGACGGTCATTGACCCCGTCTATCAGCGTGTATTCGATGGTCACCCGGCGATGCTTGTCCGGCAGGCCATCAAGATAGCGTTTCACGGATGCCAACAACATGGCGATCGGGTATTTGCGGTTGATCGGCACCAGCTCATCGCGCAGGGCATCATTCGGGGCATGCAGGGAAACCGCCAGCGAGACGTCAGTGTGCTTGCCCAGCTCGTCGAGCATCGGCACAACACCGGAGGTGCTCAAGGTCACCCGCCGCTTGGAGAGACCATAGGCATTGTCGTCCATCATCAGGTTGACGGCATCGACCACATTATCGAAATTGAGCAAAGGCTCGCCCATGCCCATCAGCACCACATTGGACACCACCCGTTCCCCGTCCGGGCCGAGGCTGCCGAAGGACTTCGCCGCCAGCCAGAGCTGGCCGACAATCTCGGCCGTTGTGAGGTCGCGCTGGAATCCCTGCTTGCCCGTGGCGCAGAAACTGCAATCGAGGGAACAGCCAACCTGTGAGGAGACGCAAAGTGTCCCGCGCCCTTTGTCGGGAATGAAGACCGTCTCGACACAGCTGCCGCCGGAGACGCGGATCAGCCATTTGCGGGTGCCATCGGCGGAATCGTACTGTTGAACCAGCTCCGGCGGGCGGATTTCGGCGACTTCGGCCAGTTTTGCCCGCAGCGGCTTGGCGATGTTGGTCATATCCTCGAAACGGTCCACCCCTTGCTGGTGAATCCACTTCGACACTTGCTGGGCGCGGAAGCGCTTTTCCCCGAGTGAGGCAAAAAAGGCTTCCAGCTTGGCGGGACTGAGCCCGAGCAGGTTCACTTTCCCGGCGGCGCCAGCCGGCTCGTCAACGGCAACAGGCTTGTCAACCTGGCTCATATCGCCGCGCCTCCGGGCGCCCGGGAAAAGTCGGTTAGCGGCTATAGATATCGGTAGCCGGGAAGAAATAGGCAATCTCACGCGCTGCCGAGGCGGCAGAGTCGGAACCGTGCACGGCATTGGCATCAATGCTGTCGGCAAAGTCAGCGCGGATAGTACCCGCCTCTGCTTTCTTCGGGTCAGTGGCACCCATCAGTGCACGGTTCTGGGCAATCGCATCTTCACCTTCCAGCACCTGCACCATCACCGGGCCAGAGGTCATGAAAGAGACCAGGTCCTTGAAAAAGCCGCGCTCGCGGTGTTCGGCGTAGAAACCCTCTGCCTCGGCCTGGCTCAGGTGTTTCATGCGGGCAGCCACCACCTTGAGGCCAGCCTGCTCGAAGCGGCTGTAGATGGCACCAATGACATTCTTGGCAACAGCATCGGGTTTGATGATGGACAGGGTACGCTCAACAGCCATTACTGCGATCTCCGGAAAATCGGTTTGCTTGTTCCGGCCCACCGGGGCCGAAAATCAGGGGCAGCATTATACGGCAGACTGTATGAAAAGCCAGATCAGGCCATCTCGTCCATCCAGGCCATCTGGATCGCTTCCAGGATCTTCTCGCCACAGCGCTCAGGCTCATCATCAAAACCCGGCAAGGCCATCACCCAGTTGCGCAGGTCGACAAAGTTCACATAGCGGGGATCGGTGTCGGGTCGCGCCTCGGCGAGTTCAATGGCAATGTCCTGCACGTCAGTCCACTTCATGGCACATCCCCTTTCAATGGCGTTCGGATGCCAGGTTGATGGTGTATTTGGGGATCTCGACCACCAGGTCCTCGTCCCCGACTCTGGCCTGGCAACTGAGCCTGGAGTCCGGCTCCAGCCCCCAGGCCTTGTCCAGCATGTCATCCTCCAGCTCGTCAGGCGGCTCGATGGAATCCCCACCCTCGCGCAGGATGACGTGACAGGTCGTACAGGCACATGACATCTCGCAGGCATGCTCGATTTCGATGCCGTTGCGCAAGGCGACTTCACAGATGTGCTCACCCGGCTGCGCTTCGACCACCGCGCCTTCCGGGCATAACTTTTCATGGGGCAGGAATACAATCTTCGGCATTTCAGCCACCCTCGATTTCACTGATATTCTTGCCTGCCAGCGCCTTTTGCACGGCGGCATTCATGCGCCGGGCGGCGAAAAACTCGCTGTCGCGGCTCGCTCGTTCCACCACACCGGCAATCGCAGCACTGTCTGTCACTTTCTGCTGGCTCTCCAGCTCTGCCAACAAGCCGTGGAGGCTTGTGCTTTCCTGCTCATCCAGCAGCCCGCCATCAGCCTCCAGCGCCGAACGCAGGGTTTCCGCCATGCGGCGCGCCTCGACACGCTGCTCACTGAGCTTACGCGCTTCCATATCATCTTTGGCATGGGCAAATGAATCCTGCAACATGCGGGCAATCTCACCGTCACTCAAACCATAGGACGGCTTGACGGCAACACTTGCCTCGACACCGCTGCTGTTTTCACGTGCGAAGACACTCAACAGGCCATCGGCGTCGACCTGGAACGTCACCCGGATATGCGCGGCACCGGCTACCATCGGCGGTATGCCGCGCAGCTCAAAACGGGCCAGTGAACGGCAATCGGAGACCAGCTCACGCTCGCCTTGCACGACATGGATGGCCATCGCCGTCTGGCCGTCCTTGAATGTGGTGAATTCCTGCGCCCGTGCCACCGGTATCGTCGTATTGCGCGGGATGATTTTCTCGACAAGGCCACCCATCGTCTCGATGCCGAGTGACAACGGGATGACATCCAGCAGCAGCAACTCGTTGTCCGGCCTGTTGCCAACCAGCTGGTCCGCCTGGATGGCGGCGCCGAGGGCAACCACGCAGTCCGGATCGATATCGGTCAGTGGCTGCTGGCCGAAAAACTCGCCGACTTTCTCGCGCACGCGGGGGCAGCGCGTTGAACCACCGACCATGACGACGTGCGCAATATCGGACGCAGACACCTGCGCATCGCGCAAGGCCTTGCGGCAACAACGCAAGCTGCGCTCGATGAGGCCATCAATCAGCCGGTCATAATCGGCGCGCGCGATGTCACCCTGCCAGCTGCCGAACTGCATCGGCACTGACGACCGGGAAGACAACGCCTCCTTGGCGTCACGGCATCGGTCCAGCAGTTCACGCCGACCGGAAAAATCCAGCGCACTGATGCCCGCCTGCTGCAGCACCCACTCGGCGAGCGCCGCATCGAAATCATCGCCACCCAGTGCAGAATCGCCACCGGTAGAGAGCACCTCGAAAACGCCACGCGACAGGCGCAGGATAGAGATATCAAATGTGCCACCACCGAGATCATAGACAGCAATGACACCTTCCTCAGCGCGATCCAGGCCGTAAGCCACGGCTGCTGCTGTCGGCTCGTTCAACAGGCGCATGACCTTCAGGCCAGCCAGTCTCGCAGCATCCTTGGTGGCCTGGCGCTGGGCGTCATCAAAATAGGCCGGCACGGTGATCACCACGCCGTCAAGCTCGCCATCCAGCGCTGCGCGGGCCCGAGCGGCCAGCACTTCAAGGATCCGCGCAGAGGCCTGCACAGGGCTCACCGGCCCCACCACAGTCTCCATGCTGACCATGCCCTCGCCACTGACGAAGCGGTAAGGCAAGCTGCCGCCGAGACTGGCAACATCCTGCAGGCCTCGCCCCATGAAGCGCTTTACAGATACCAGTGTATTCAGGGGATCAGCAGCAGCGGCCGCGCGGGCGGCAGAACCCACCTCGACCTCACCATTAGCGAGGTAGCGGACCACCGAGGGCAGGATGACTTCCCCGGCTACATCCGCCAGGGTCACCGGCAAGCCACTGCGCACCGTCGCCACCAGCGAATGTGTTGTGCCGAGGTCAATACCGACTGCCCGCTTGCGCATATGCGGCGCAGGGCTCTGGCCGGGTTCTGAAATCTGCAGTAAAGCCATCAGGGTTTCGCTATCAAATGCTGTTGTTCTTGCCAGCGAAGCTGGCAGGCCTAGTCGTCAAGCAAGCGCGCCTGGCGCTCATCAATTTCCTGCGCGAGCTTGCTGGCAAACTGCAACTTGTCCACCTGCAACTGCGCCTGGGGCCAATCCTGTGCTTGCCATGCACCGGCAAAGGCGAGCCAGTAGCCATCGCGCGCCGCCATCACATCGGCCAGCAGCGTATCGAGCGCACGCATATCACCGGCTGACTCATCCAGCCGCTCACGCAAGGCCATCTGCTCCATCAGGAACGCCGGGTCTCGCAGCGTGGTTTCAGGCTCGCGATGCTGGCCTGCCAGCTCGAGCAGGTACTGCGCACGCGCCAGCGGCGACTTGAGTGTATTGTAGGCAGTATTGACCAGGGCAGCTTGCTGTTGCGCCAGCCGCTGCGTGCGATCGCACTCGCGGGTGAAGCGATCAGGATGAACCTGCTGCTGCAGGCTGCGGTAAGTGGCGGACAAACCCGCCAGATCGATATCCGGACCAGGCCTCAGGCCAAACACCGCAAAAAAGTTTTCCTGGAGGTCCAGCGTGGGCTTCAGCGTGCAGATATCGGCATGCAATGGCTCAACGTCCGGGCGGTCAGAGGCCAGGATATCGGTTCGGGACGGCAGCGCGACATTCATGCCAGGCATCAGACGTGGAAGCTTTCGCCGCAACCACACTCGGCACTGACATTCGGGTTATTGAACTGGAAACCCTCGTTCAGGCCTTCACGCGCATAGTCCAGTTCAGTGCCATCGATGTAGACCAGGCTTTTGGCGTCCACCACGACCTTGATGCCATCACTGTCGAATACCTCGTCACCTTCCTGCAAGTCGTCGACAAACTCCAACACATAGGACAGGCCAGAACAGCCCGTGGTCTTGACGCCGAGGCGAATACCGATACCGCGCCCGCGGCTCTCAAGGTAACGGCGCACATGATTGCGTGCCGCCTCTGTCATTGTGATCGCCATGATGCCTACCCTTGTTCACCAGCTGCGTGAATAATGCCCCAATCATTCTGCCTGTTTTTGCTTGAGGTCATTGATCGCGGCCTTGATCGCATCTTCGGCCAGCACCGAACAGTGGATCTTGACCGGCGGCAATGCCAGCTCCTCGGCAATTTCCACGTTCTTGATCTGTGCAGCCTCATCCAGCGTCTTGCCCTTGACCCACTCGGTCAACAGCGAGCTGGAAGCAATGGCCGAGCCGCAACCGTAAGTCTTGAACTTTGCATCCTCGATGATGCCCTGGTCATTGACCTGGATCTGCAGCCGCATCACATCGCCACAGGCGGGCGCACCCACCATGCCGGTGCCGACATTCTTCGACTTGGTGTCGAGCGAACCGACATTGCGCGGATTTTCGTAATGATCAATTACTTTTTCACTGTATGCCATGACTCTACTCCCGGCTCACGCTCAATGCGCAGCCCATTGAACACTATTCAGGTCGATACCTTCCTTGTACATGTCCCACAACGGAGACAGTTCCCGCAACTTGCCCACCGCACGCCGCAGCTCTGCAATGGCGTGATCCACCTCCTCTTCGGTCGTGTAGCGGCCGATGGTGAAGCGCAACGAACTGTGGGCGAGCTCGTCCGACATGCCGAGCGCGCGCAACACATAGGAAGGCTCCAGGCTGGCAGAGGTGCAAGCAGAGCCGGACGAGATCGCCAGGTCTTTCAGCGCCATGATGAGCGATTCACCCTCAACATAGGCAAAACTGATATTCAGGTTGCCGGCAATGCGTCGGTCCAGCGAGCCGTTGACGAACACCTGCTCCATATCTTTCACGCCCGCCAGTAACCGGTTGCGCAAGGCCAGGATCCTGACCTGCTCTTCTGCCATTTCCTCGCCGGCAATGCGGAATGCCTCACCCATGCCGACAATCTGGTGGGTCGGCAGGGTGCCGGAGCGCATGCCGCGTTCATGGCCACCGCCGTGCATCTGCGCCTCGAGGCGGACCCGCGGCTTGCGGCCGACGTACAGCGCTCCTATCCCTTTCGGCCCATAGATCTTGTGCGCAGAAAAGGACATCAGGTCGACAGGCAATTCTTCGAGGTTGATTGGCAACTTGCCGACGCTCTGGGCCGCATCGACATGGAACATCACCCCTTTTTCACGACAGAGCGCACCGATGGCAGCGATGTCATTGATGGTGCCTATCTCGTTGTTGACATGCATGATCGACACCACCGTGGTGTCGTCGCGCAGGGCTTCGGCCACCTGCTGCGGCTCGATCAGGCCATCTGGCGTAGGATCCAGGTAAGTCACCTCGAAGCCCTCGCGCTCGAGCTGGCGGCAGGTGTCGAGCACCGCCTTGTGCTCGATCTTCGAGGTCACAATGTGCTTGCCCTTGCGTGCATTGAAATGCGCCACACCCTTGATCGCCAGGTTGTTGGACTCGGTGGCACCGGAGGTCCAGACAATCTCGCGCGGATCGGCGCCGACCAGGTCGGCCACCTGGCGACGGGCATTCTCAACCGCCTCCTCGGCCTTCCAGCCGAAAATGTGCGAGCGGGAAGCCGGATTGCCGAAATTGCCGTCAATAGTCAGGCATTCAGCCATTTTCTGTGCCACACGGTGGTCGACGGGCGTAGTGGCGGAATAATCAAAATAGATAGGTAGTCTCATGGGTACTCCGGTAACAGGTCCAGGTCAGGCTTCAGCTCGCGGCGCGTGTTTCGACCACGGTCAGGGGCCGGACTTCTTCCAGCTTCAGCTGCTGCCTGGCGGAAATCTGCTGCACGCTCTCACTGTTCACGAGGCTCGCCAGGCTGATCGAGCCGAGGAAATCATGGATCTTGTCGCTCAACAGGCACCAGAGGTCATGGGTGAGGCATTTTTCACCCTGCTGGCAATCGCCCTCGCCGCCACAGCTGGTGGCATCGACCGACTCATTGACCGCATCGACGATATTGGCCACAGAAATCAGCGAGGCATCGCGGCTTAGCCGGTAGCCGCCGCCGGGGCCGCGCACACTACTGACTAAATCATTGCTGCGCAACCGGGCAAAGAGCTGCTCAAGGTAAGAGAGGGATATGCCTTGGCGACCGGAAATCTCGGCCAGGCTGACCGGCCCCTTGTCGGCACGCAAGGCAAGGTCCAGCATAGCAGTCACTGCATAACGACCTTTGGTGGTGAGGCGCATGGCTTGTCATCCGTAATCAGTTGGTACGGTCACATCATCTAATAACCGAGTATTTTTGTCAATCATAAAACTTACTATTTTACTGGGTCTTAGTGGTTATTCCGTATATATGCCTGTGGTAGGGCCATCCGCCAACACCTTGAATTTCCTTGTCCCGGCGCGACCGCTTCTGGTAGCATGCGCGTCCCGTTTTGCCCGTTGCCGTGCCGGACCGACGTTCCGGTGGCGGCAACCCACTCCCGAGGGTTGACCATGAAAGCCGACATCCATCCGAAATACGCTGAAGTCACTGCCAAATGCAGCTGTGGCAATACCATCGCCACGCGCTCGACGCTGTGCAAGGACATCAACCTGGACGTCTGCTCGCAGTGCCACCCCTTCTATACCGGCCGCCAGAAAGTGGCCGAAAGCGGCGGCCGCATTGACCGCTTCAAGCAGCGCTTCGGTGGTCGCAGCCTTAAAAAATAAAACCGTTTCCCGGTTTTGACGCTCAGTGACGGCACCCGTCTTGGCGGTGCCGTCTTTCCTTGCCAACCTTCCAGGACCGCCAACGGCATGCTCGATGTAAAAACGCCGTCCGATGATGATATGCGACAAGCCGCACTCGATTATCACGCCTCTCCGGTTCCGGGCAAACTGGCGGTCACCATCACCAAACCGGCCGAAGACCAGCGCGACCTGTCACTCGCCTACAGCCCCGGCGTAGCCGAGCCGGTACGTGAAATCGCGCGCGATGCCGAACTCGCCTATCGCTATACCTCGAAAGGCAACCAGGTCGCAGTCATTTCGAATGGCACGGCCATCCTCGGTCTCGGCAACCTCGGCGCCATGGCCAGCAAGCCGGTGATGGAAGGCAAGGCACTGCTGTTCAAGCGTTTTGCCAACATCGATGCCACCGACATTGAAGTGGACACCGAGGACAGCGCTCGCTTCATTGATGCGGTCGCGCTGATTGCGAACTCGTTTGGCGGCATCAATCTCGAAGACATCAAGGCGCCCGAATGTTTCGAGATCGAGGAAGCATTGATCGAGCGCTGCCAGGTGCCGGTGTTTCACGACGACCAGCACGGCACCGCCATTGTCACACTGGCCGGCCTGCTCAACGCGCTGGAAGTCCAGGGCAAACAGCTGCCAACCGCACGCATTGTGTTTCTCGGCGCAGGCGCAGCCGCGATCGCCACTTGTGACCTGCTGATTGCCGCCGGTGCACCACGCGAGAACATCCTGATGCTCGACAGCAAGGGTGTGATCCACGAGGACCGCGATGACCTCGGCCCGCACAAGGCGCGCTTTGCGATCAACACCAGTGCACGCACGCTGGATGATGCGATCGAAGGCGCCGATGTGTTTGTCGGGCTGTCCGGCCCCGACCTGTTGAGCCCGGCGCAATTACTCAAAATGGCTACCAACCCGATCGTGTTTGCCGGCTCGAATCCCGACCCGGAGATCCGGCCTGAAGTGGCGCTCGCCACCCGGGATGACATCATCATCGCCACCGGCCGTTCGGACTACCCCAACCAGGTCAATAACGTGCTCGGCTTCCCGTTCATTTTCCGCGGCGCACTGGATGTACGCGCCCGCGTGATCAACCGCGAGATGAAAATGGCGGCGATGGAAGCCCTGCGCGAGATCACCAAGGAACCTGTGCCGGCCGAAGTCGTTGCCGCCTACGGTGGCGAAGCACTGGCTTTTGGCAAACACTACATCATCCCCAAACCGACTGACCCGCGCCTGCTGTCGCGCGTCTCGGCGGCGGTGGCCAGGGCCGCTGTCGATAGCGGTGTGGCACGCATCCCCTACCCGGCACACTACCCGTTGTAATCAGCGACTTCGTTTAGAATGGCGGTTCAGCGACGACTGCGAACCGCACCATGACAACGACACTTCTGCAGGACTTCCTGGCTTTCCTCGATGCATCGCCCACGCCGTTCCACGCCGTGGCGAACATGAAGCAGGTACTGCTGGCCAACGGCTTTACTGAACTTCCTGAAGGCGAGAGCTGGGCCATCCAGCCTAGTGCCCGCTATGTGGTGACACGTAATGGTTCCTCGCTGGTTGCCTTCAGCACTTCGCAGCAGGATCCGGCACAGAGTGGCATCCGCCTCGTCGGCGCCCACACTGACAGCCCGTGCCTCAAGCTCAAGCCCCAGCCCGATTTGCAACGCCAGCACTATGCCCAATTGGGCGTGGAAGTGTATGGCGGCGTCCTGTTGCACCCGTGGTTTGACCGCGACCTGACACTGGCAGGCCGCATCAGCTACCGCTGCAGTAACGGTTCACTGGCACAGGCGCTGGTCAATTTCCGTCGCCCGCTGGCCAGCGTACCGAGCCTCGCGATTCACCTCGACCGCGAGGCAAACAACGGCCGCGCCCTGAACGCGCAGAAAGAACTGCCCTTGCTGTTACAGACGCTGCACGACAAGGAGCAGCACGACATCCGTCAGACACTGCTGTTGCAACTGCTGCACGAACACCCCGACTGCGATGCCGAAGCCGTGCTGGATTTCGAGATCTGCGCCTGCGATACGCAACCTGCAGCAATCATCGGCCTGAAACAGGAATTCATTGCCGGCAGCCGCCTGGATAACCTGCTGAGCTGCTACGCTGGCTTGCGCGCACTGCTTGACAGCGACGGCCTGCAACCGGCCTTGCTCGTCTGCACCGACCACGAGGAAGTCGGCAGCATCTCGGCCTGCGGCGCCCAAGGGCCATTTCTGATGAGCGTCCTGCAGCGCTGGCTGGGCAATGGGGAAACGCTGGCACGCACCCTGCACCACTCGCTGCTGATTTCCGCCGACAATGCGCATGGCGTGCACCCGAACTACCCGGAAAAACATGACGAAAAACATGTGCCACACCTGAATGCCGGACCTGCGCTGAAAATCAACGCCAACCAGCGCTATGCGAGCAATGCCACCACGCAGGGATTCTTCCGCAACCTGTGCCAACAGGCGCAAGTGCCGCTGCAGGCCTTTGTGGCACGGGCTGACATGGGCTGCGGCAGCACGATAGGCCCGCTCACCGCTGCCGAAACGGGCATCAAGACTGTCGATATCGGCGTGCCGACCTTCGCCATGCACTCGATCCGCGAGCTGGCCGGTGTGCATGACCTGACTTACCTGCACACTGCACTGCGCAGTTTCTTCAACACCGCGCATTTGCCGCAAGCGTGATCAGGGTGAGGCAAACCCCATGCACGGCCCATCGGCACACCAGCTGAAAGCCGTGACCGGTTGCACCACCGCGCCCGGAGGCACACTGTACTGCCCTTCGCTGTGCAACCGGAAATCTTCGCGCCGTTCGATGCGCTCGAAGATGATCTCCCGCCGGTTCAGCAGGTAACTCGCGCGATAACGCGCTGCCACTGCCGGATCCTGCAGCATCCGGACCAGCAGATTGTCACGACCCCTGCTGACATAGGGTTTGCGCGCAATGATCACATCCGGATCGCGTGCAAGCATTCGTGCGATGATCTCGCCCTCGCCAAACAGGCGCCGTTCCTGTGGCCAGAAAACATGCACCATGCCGGCGAGAACCGCCTCGTAAATGCCATAGACGGGTGACTGCTTTGCCGACTCATGGAAACGCGCCAGGCCGGCATCGCGCCAGCCAAGGCCGAGGTTGTCGATGAAGAAGGTATTCTTGCCAGCATACCACGGCGCCTGGCCGATCTGGTCATAGATCACTACCGCATCATCGCGGTAGTTGAGCCGCACGAAATCACCAACAGAAGCAATGTAGTTGTAACGGATATCAAACACACCGAGGCCATCCGGCTGTTCGCGGAAATCATCAGGATTACGCAACAGGCGCCCGATGTCCGGCCAGTATTGTGTGGCGCCGGCCGTCGCACGGATCACATTGGCAATCACAGGCGCTGCATGCGAGTTGTGTAAGTGGACATAGCGCGAGAACAACAAGGTATAGAACACCAGCCCGACGAGCACTATCCGCAAGCCCGCTTGCGGTATAGCGCGCATCGGCCACCAGCGCGCCACCAGCATCAGCAGGAAAATGTAGACAAAGGGGAGTGCCATGCCGGTGTGGCGGTTGTAGACCTTGTCCTCAAAGACAAACACCGCCCACAGCAGTGACAGCAGCAGGGAACCAACCAGTACCAGGTCACGTGGCTGCCATGGCTTCAGCACCCCGGGCACGGCCAGCAGCAGCAACAACAACCATCCTGCATGCCAGCCATACGACAACAAGTTGCGCAGGGACTGCAGGTGGTCGGCATTGACCTTGAAGTAGAACGGATGCGGTACGAGGTCATGGAAATACCAGAAACGCCACGCCGTTACCGCAACAAAGCCGGCTGCGACGATGGCAGTGCCACGCCAGAAACCCGACTGCTCCCGCTGGCAGAAAAACAGGTAAGGCAGCACTGCAGCCAGCATGACAAAGCCTTCCGGCCGCGAGTTCAGCACCGCCAGTGCCGGCAGCCACCACCAGCGGATGCGCGACGGATGCGTGGCCCAGTCCACCAGCCACAACATCGCAAACCAGTACTGCGCAGTTTCCAGCCCACGCACTGACCAGGTGTAGAAAGGAATACTGGCGACCACCAGGAAAGCGGGCAGCAATGACAGGAATGGATCGGCAATGAAACGCCGTGAGAGCACCAGCACTTCCCGTATGCACAGGACGCCGAACACGAAACAGAGCAGCTTGGTCGCCAGCACGATATGCAGCGGGAGGAAGGTCAGCAGCGTGACGAGACCCAGCCACAGCAATCCGCTACAGGCCTCGATCCTTTCACCGCCGATGTTGAACACATAGCCATGGCCATCGGCGATGTTGGCGGCGAAGCGGAAGTAGATAAAGGCATCTTCCTCGAAATCATTGAAGCCGATCGCCACCAGCACACCATAGAACAGCACGCACAGCACGAAGGCGCGAACGGGGAATGCCTGGCTGGAAGCGGATTGCATCAACGGTGCTTGCACGGGACTGTCAAAGCCTGCATTCTCGCAGGCCATTCGAGGAGGTGGAAGCAATGCCTGCGTTTTTCTGGCTGCTGCTGGCAGCGCCCCTGCTGGAACTGTGGTTCCTCATCCGCGTTGGCGCGTCCATCGGCGCGTTGCCGGCCATTGCACTGCTGGTATTGGCCGGTGTCGCCGGCATGGCCATCCTGCGGCAACAGAGCTTCAATACCCTGCTCAAGGTCGACCAGCGGCTGCAGGCCGGCGAACTGCCCGCTGGTGAAATCCTCGAAGGTTTCCTGCTGGGGATGGCCGCCGTGCTGCTGGTCATCCCGGGCTTCCTGACGGACATCCTTGCCCTGCCCCTGCTGCTGCCCCCGTTGCGGCGCTGGCTGGCCCAGCGTTTCCTGCGTACCGGCTACTACCGGCAGCATTACACGGCCACCGTACACCGGGCCGATATCATCGAGGGTGAATGGCGGCGCGAGGACGATCCCCGCCTGCGCTGATTTTTTTCATCCGCAAGCCATTGAAATCCATCACCCCACCCCCATAAACCGGTCACCTCTTTTGGCAACAAAGAGTGGGCTGGCCGCAAGGATCAGCTAATTCATTGTTTTTATTGACTAAACCTTTACGGAGAGAACCATGAAGATCCGTCCTTTGCATGACCGCGTCGTCATCCGCCGCGAGGAAAAAGAAGAGAAGTCAGCCGGTGGCATCGTGCTCGCCGCTACCGCGCGCGAAAAACCCAACAAGGGCGAAGTCATTGCCGTGGGGCCGGGCAAGGCACTGGACAACGGCCAGGTGCGAGCCCTGCAGGTGAAGGTGGGCGACAAGGTGGTTTTTGCCAGCTACGCCGGCAGCCAGACCCTGAAAGACGGTGATGAGGAATTCATCATCATGAGCGAAAGCGAAATCCTCGGCGTACTGGAATAAGTCCAGTATTTCCCTGAACCATTAAAGATTCTGTTAGAGGAAAGACCATGACAGCCAAAGACGTGAAATTCGGTGACAGCGCCCGCCAGAAAATGCTCAAAGGCGTGAACATCCTGGCCGATGCCGTGAAAGTGACCCT
>CALMIC010000194.1 GCA_937864065.1 uncultured Cellvibrionales bacterium
TGCGGCAACACATATTGCAACGACACAAACAGCTTCTCGCGCCAGGTCGCGTTGTCGGCAAACTGGACAAAACCTTCAAGCGGGTTGTTCACGGTTGTTCTCCTTGCTGTACGGGCAGGTCATCGCGATTGCCCCATTCCGACCAGGAACCGGGATAGGCGCGGATGTGCGGGTAGCCGAGGCTTTTCGCCGCGACATAGGTCAGGCCGGAACGGCGATGGGTCTGGCAGTGGGTGACAATGTCCTTGTCCGGCGTGATGCCGCGCTGCTGCAGGTAGTGCGCGAGATCGCTGCGCAGGCGCAGGCCGCGCGCGCCGTCGAGCAGGTGTGTCCATTCGCAATGGATCGCGCCGGGAATGTGGCCGCCGCGCGCAGAATGCATTTTCGCGCCGGTGTATTCGTCATGCGAGCGCGCAGCCCACACCAGGAAACCCTCGCGGCCGATACTCGCCACTATCTCGTCCGCATCGGCGAAGTAGCGCGTGTCATACAACAACTGGCGCAACGCGGCCGGTGCCGGCAGGTTTTCATCCTGCTGCAGCGGCAGCCCGTCGGCGAGCCACGCCTGCTTGCCGCCGTTCAGGAACGAATATTTCGTGTGGCCGATGACATCGAATGTCCAGATCATGCGGCCGGCCCACGGGCCGCCTTCGTCGTCGTAGCAAACCACATGCGTATCCGGCGTGATGCCGCAAGCTGCCAGCGCTGCCGCCAGTTTTTCCGGCGGAGGCAGTTTGCCTGGCGCCGGTTTCTCGCCGAGGATCAGGTCTGCGGTGTTGAAATGCACCGCACCGGGGATATGCCCCTCGCGGTATTTTTCTGCACTGCAGAGGTCGAGCAGCAGCAGGTCGGCATCCGCCAGGTGCGCCGACAGTTCAACCGGTTCGACGATGAAGGGAAGTGGCATGGGTCGGTTCCTTTTGCAGAGCCGGCATTGTAATCCAAATGCCAGCGCTACCCGGCGCTTTCCGTGTCGTCGGACAACAGCCGCGCCATGTCGCGTGTGGCGCGCACCAGCGCATCGGCAATGCCGGGTTCGGCGGCAGCGTGGCCCGCTTCGCGCACGATATGCAGTTCGGCATCCGGCCAGGCATGGTGCAATGCCACGGCACCGTCGAGCGGGCACAGCATGTCGTAACGGCCGTGCACGATGATGCCGGGAATGCCGCGCAACTTGCCGGCATTGGCGAGGATTTCGTTTTCGCCGATGAACGCGCAGTGCACAAAATAGTGCGCCTCGATGCGCGCAATCGCCATCGCGTTATGGATGTCGGTGAACTGCTCCATGATGTCGTGGCTCGGGTGCAGCGTCGCACAGCGCGCCTCCCACAGCGACCAGGCTTTTGCTGCCGCCATTTTCGCGACTTCGTTGTCGCCGGTCAGGATGTCGTAATAGGCGGCGACAGGATCATCCTTTTGGGGATGGTGCTGCAGCGGTTGCAGGAAATCTTCCCAGTAATCAGGATAGAAGCGGTTCATGCCGCCGTCGCGGTACATCCAGTCGAGATCCCGCTGCCGGCACAGGAAAATGCCGCGCAATATCAGGCCGCTGACATGCTGCGGATACTGCTGTGCGTACAACAGCGCCAGCGTGGAACCCCACGAGCCGCCGAACAGCAGCCACCGGTCTATGCCGAGCCGCTGGCGAACCCGCTCGATGTCGGCCAGCAGGTGCTGCGTGGTGTTGTCGCGCAATTCCGCGTGCGGCGTGGCGCGGCCGGCACCGCGCTGGTCGTAGAGGATGATGCGGTACCTGTCCGGGTCGAAGAACGTGCGCCCCTGCTTCGTGCAACCGATGCCCGGACCGCCGTGCAGGTACAGCACGGGAATGCCGTCCGGATCGCCGCATTCCTCCAGGTACATTTCATGCAAACCGTCGAGCATGAAGCGCTCGGTGCGGTAGGGCTTGATATCGGATACGGGACGAGCATGGCAGTGTCTCCTGATGGTCTGTATCACTGTAGCACCGCCGGCCGACACATACCTGACAGCATCCTGCGCTAGAATCAGGCAACAACCACAGCTGGAACGGATCACGCCCGATGCTCGCCGCCCTCGACCTCGGCTCCAACAGTTTCCACATGCTGATCGCCGAGCGCGATGGCGCGCATTTCCGTATCGTCGAGCGCTTCAGCGAGAAAGTGCAGCTGGGCGAAGGCGTGGCCACCAGCGGCAAGGTCTGCGAGATCGCCCGCGCGCGCGCCGTGGTCTGCCTCGCCCATTTTCGCGAGGCGATCGACCGCCACCCGGTCAGCGCCATCGCCGCTGTCGGCACCAAGACGTTCCGCACGGCCAGCAACATCGGTCCGTTGCTGCGCGATGCCGAACAGCTCGGCTTCAATATCGAGATCGTGTCCGGCGAGCGCGAGGCCGCGCTGATCTACAGCGGCGTGGCCAGCAACCTGCCGGAAGACGGCGAGCAGCGGCTGGTCATCGACATCGGCGGCGGCAGCACCGAGTTTGCCATCGGCCTCGACCACACGCCGTTACTGCTGCGCAGTCTGGACCTCGGCTGCGTGAGCTGGCGCGACCGCTTCTTCAGCAGCGGCGCGACGGACAAGGAGGATTTCCGCGAAGCGATGATTGCCGCACGCGAACACGTCTACCTGCGCCACCGCGAGCTGGCGGCTGTCGGCTGGCAGACGGTGTATGCGTCATCCGGCACCGCGAAAATGCTGTCGTCGATTGCGCGCGAACAGAAATACAGTGACGGCCTGCTGACGGTGGATGTGCTGCAACAGATCCGCGACGATGCGCTGGCTTTCCCGCGCATCCACCAGATCGAGTTGCCGGGGCTGAAAGCCTCGCGCCAGGGCGTGTTGCTGCCGGGGCTGGCGATCATGATGGCGATCATGCGCGAACTGGACATCAGCGCCGTCCGCCACAGCAAGACGGCGTTGCGCGAAGGCCTGCTGCTGGAATTGCTGAACGGCGGCGGGCAGCAGATCCGCCTGGTGTGAAACGCCTGCCGGTTTATGGCCGGCGCATTTACTCGGACGGCGGCTGGCGCGTGTTCAGCAGTGCGCCGGCGACGATGTCGAGCACACCCAGTACACAACCGGTGAC
>CALMIC010000195.1 GCA_937864065.1 uncultured Cellvibrionales bacterium
GGTTGTTCACTGGATCGCATCATTCCGTTGACCTGGTACATGCAGTATCAGTACCCGAAGGTCTACTGGCTGATACTCGCTTCGTCGCGCGATAGCAGTAACGACACACGCCAGATCAGCCGCGCATTACTGGCCCGTTGTCTGGGTGTGACGGCATTGACTAGTGGCCAGCTCACGGCCATACGTAAGCTGTATATGGAAGAGTGGGCAGGTGCCTGCCACAGTCTTGTGCGGGCAGTGACGGTGATTGCCAGGCATTGGCAACGCATCAGGCATTTTATTGTGCATGAGCCGGGTATTGCGGCTCGCGAGCTGATGTTCCTGGATACTCTGGCAAGCCATGGTGAAACGATCAGGCAGTGCCGATGGTTGACGTATGCGATGGCGGAACGCTGGTTCAGTAACCCGGCCAACATGCGTTGTTACACGGATGATGACAAGACGCTGGAATCGCTATTCCTCCTGCAGTGGTTCTCACTAGTGAATGTGGGTATCAAGCCACAGCACTTGCATAGTGATGTAGAGCTGGAGAGGGAATTTATTGTCGAAACGGATCGCCTGTTGCAAACACTGGAAGGAAATCCAACGGCGATGAATGTATTTAGGTATCGACTTTTTGCGCATATTGATCCGGCTTTGCATGAGCGCTGTGAATCGCTGTATGACGAATTGCGTGCCGACATTCTGTATAACGATGACAGCAGTCGTTTTCTGGCGAGCAATACGGCGTTTGTGGCAGTCAGGGGGCGTGCCGGTGAAGGTTTCACGCCTATTACTACGGCAGGCGAGTTGCGGGCCATCGCTGAAGAGCTGGACAATTGTGCTGCGCTGCGGGTGAAGGAAGGAATTAGTGGCCGCTCTGAATTCTGGCGCTACCAGGACCCGGTCACCGGCGAGCTGGCCTTGCTGCAGATCGACACGGCTTCCTTCCCCACAGTGGAAAGCGTGGTCGAGTTCAACGGTATGGCCAACCAGGGTGTGAGTGAGCAGGCTAGGGCGGCGTTAAGGCGGTGGTTGGCGGAGCAGGGAACTGGCGACAGGGTGTGTCTTGCGCCGAACCGCTAGTGGCACTGCCGGGAGAGTAGGGCGTAGTCAAATGGCAGTGCGGTGTATCGAAGGGAAATTAACCCAACACCCACCCCGACAGCCGTGTGCGCTCACCCAGCAGGGCATCGCAGGCCGTGCCAAACATCCGCAGCGTGCGGCTCGCTTGCGCCTCGCCGGCCACTTCGGCGGCGATGATGTCTACCGCCTCGTCCACCTTCAGCCCCACATCCATCAGATCCGCAAAATCAAACGCATCCATGTTCAGGCACGCCGGCGAGCAGCACACCGCCAGCAGCATCGACTGCTGCTGCCAGAGCGGGAAGCGCGCCTCCAGCAACGGTTTTACCGCGCGCTCCCAGAAGGCTACTGCAGTTTCCCCCGGCTCACTGGTGACACTGAAATAACCCAGTCGGAAGGGGAACGGACGCTCCGGCACCGCATCCAGCATGAACGAGGGATTGCTGTTCAGCAGCAGCGTACCGAGCACACGCGGCTCGTGCATTACCTGCAACAGATCCTGCAGCGATTGCAGCCATTCTGTGTACCAGGGGCGGTCACCTGATAACGAAAACCAGCAGGCATACTCTCGCTCGGCGGGTGTGGCGGTGAGCTCCGCCAGCTCGAACAGACCGTCGAGCGTCTTTTCCAGCGCAGTGCGGAAACGAGCAGGGTCAATCAGCGGAAGGGTGGTGTCGGCTGTGGTCATGGCTGCGTCTCGGGTAGCAAAAAGGACAGGGTAAGCGCCTGTAGCGACAAAGTTTGTCGGATGGCTGTTGCATATAATCTTCAGCGCAAAACACAGGAGACGCCACATGCAACTATCAGCCCGAACCCGCCAAGCCATCATCAATAGCCTTACCGCCGGCCAGCAAACCCGCCTGCTGGCACAATTGTTACCGCCTGTGCCATGCAGTGGTTATTGCGATCTTGGCCAGCATCGATTAAACTAGACACCTGACTAGTTGTTTTGGAGGTGGGTATGCACACATGGCCCGTTCAGGATGCTAAAGACAAATTCAGTGAACTGCTGGATGCATGTATTCATGAAGGTCCCCAATTGGTTACCCGGCGCGGCACAGAAGCGGCTGTGTTGGTGCCGATTGATGAATGGCATCGCCTGAATCATGCAGCCCGGCCTTCACTCAAAGCTCTGTTGTTGTCGGATGTGGGCCGCGTTGACTGGGAAGTGCCACCGCGTGGCGCGGCCAGTCGTAGGCCCGTGATAGAGCTTTGATTGCATGTTCTTGTTGGATACCAACATTGTTTCCGAGCTGCGCAGGCTCAAGCCGCATGGCGCCGTGGTGGCATGGATAGAATCTGTTCCTGATGTGGAGTTGTACCTGAGTGCGGTGACGCTGGGTGAAATTCAGGCCGGCATAGAAATGACGCGAGAGCAAGATCCTGGCAAAGCTGCCGTGTTGGATGCGTGGGCTGATCAGGTCGCCGCGACTTACAATGTGTTGCCCATGGATGCGAGGGTATTTCGTCGGTGGGGGCGGTTGATGCATCGCCAATCGGATACCGTCTACGAAGACGCGATGATTGCTGCCGTTGCGCTGGAACATCAACTC
>CALMIC010000196.1 GCA_937864065.1 uncultured Cellvibrionales bacterium
ACTTTATTTAGGCCCCCAATTGCCACGGTTCGAGAGTGTACTGGATCTGAAGCTCCAGACACCCCTCAGGGTCTACAGTGCTGACGGCCTGCTTATCGGTGAGTTCGGCGAAGCCCGCCGCCAGCCACTGCCCTATTCTGACCTGCCTCCTTTATTTGTAAAGGCTGTACTGTCCGCCGAGGATGATGGTTTTTTCACCCACAAGGGCGTCGATGCTTCCGGCCTGTTGCGCGCCGCCTCTGAAATTGTCCAAACGGGCAAGATACAGTCTGGCGGTAGCACGATAACAATGCAGCTGGCTCGCAATTTCTTTCTCAGTAACGAAAAGTCTTTTGTACGCAAATTCAACGAAATATTGCTGTCTATCCAGCTGGAAAGGACTTTGTCGAAGGAACAGATCTTCGAGCTTTATGCCAACAAGATATTCCTCGGGCACAGGGCTTATGGCGCCCAGGCAGCAGCAAATGTTTATTACGGGAAAAACCTGGCTGAATTGTCATTGGCTCAATGGGCGATGATTGCCGGCCTGCCAAAAGCGCCTTCAAAATTCAATCCGCTGGTCAACCCCGAGAGAGCGCTGCTGCGCAGGAACTGGATTCTGGACAGGATGCTGAAGCTTGGGTACATAGACCAGCCAACGCATGATGCTGCGATACAAGAAATGGAAAACGCCTCCTTCCACGGCCAGCAAACAGACATGGATGCACCTTTCGTGGCCGAACTGGCAAGGCAATTCGCAATCGAAAAACTCGGCGTGCGCGCATACACGGATGGCATCAGCATCCACACGACCATCGATTCCCGCTTGCAGCGTGCAGCACAGCAGGCTGTGTGGCTGGGAACAAAGGAATACGATTCCCGACACGGTTACCGCGGACCGGAAAAACATTACCCTGCACCTGGAGGGGACATCCGGGACGCTATCTGGGTCTCGCTCCTGAAGGAGGTTCCTTTGATAGGGGATCTGGAGCCCGCCATTGTTTTACAGTCTAGCAAGACCTCCCTGGTCGGGATCCTGCGCAATGGCCAGCGCTTCAGCCTCCAGTGGACTCCAGAGATTGCCAAGCAACTGCAATCCTACAAGTCCGAGGATCGTCTCGGCGGTATCCCTGCTAATTTCACACAGGTATTCAAGACGGGAGACCTGATCAGGCTGCGCGCCAGTGAGCCAGGTAATTGGCAAATCGGGCAGGTACCTGCAGTACAGGCCGCCCTCGTATCTATTGATAGCCGGACTGGCGCCATAATCGCGCTCAGTGGTGGCAGCGATTTCGCCTATAGCAAGTTCAACCGGGCTACCCAGGCATTGCGCCAGCCCGGTTCCAGCTTCAAACCCTTCATCTACCTTAAAGCCCTGGAAAACGGCTACACACCAGCAACGATAGTGAATGACGCCCCCATCGTTTTCCAGGAAGCAGGGATGGAAGAGGCCTGGCGCCCGGAAAATTCTGGCGGAGATTACTTAGGGACCACTCGCCTGCGCAGGGCGCTTTACGAATGAAGGAACATGGTTTCCATACGCGTATTGCAGAATATCGGCGTGAAAAATGCCATCAAGAGCCTGGAGCGTTTTGGCTTCGATACCAGCAAAATGCAACCCAACCTGTCACTGGCTCTCGGCACACATGCCTTCACGCCACTGACAATGGCCGGCGCCTACAGCATTCTGGCCAATGGCGGATTCCAGGTGCAGCCTTTCATCGTACAGCGCATTGGTGATTCAACAGGCAACACTGTTTACCAGCAACCCGCTGTTGTCGCTTGCAGCGACTGTGCCACAGAATTTCCCGGCCAGGATGTGCAACCCGCCAACAGGGTTATCGACGAACAGAATGCCTACATCATTGACGACATGTTAAAGGACGTAATCCGCCGTGGTACCGGCCGGCCTGCACTGGTTCTGGAGCGCCCCGACATTGCTGGCAAGACAGGAACCACCAACGGCCCAACCGATGTCTGGTTTGCCGGCTACAATCCCGCTATTGCCACAACCGTCTGGCTCGGTTTTGACAACAACACCCCGCTTGGCAAGCGCGAGTATGGCGGGACTGCGGCATTGCCGATCTGGATAAGCTTCATGCGCGAGGCGCTGGCAGGCAAACCGGTGATCGAACGCACCATGCCACCCGGCTTACGCACGATGAGAATAGATCCTGATACAGGGCAGCTCACCAGTAGCGACCGGTCTGATGCCATCTTCGAGATATTCCGTGGTGAGCCTGAGGGTAGCAGCGCCGCGGGCAGCGACAGTGCAGTCGGCACGCCCCCGGAAAACGGACTAACAGGAACTAGTGAGGATCTTTTCTGATCACGACTGGCTGCGTAGCTGCCGCTTTTTCCAATTGGCAATCCCACCGATATAGCGCGGCACAACAGCAGCATCGTACAGCCAATCCTGGCTATGTGAGCTAATGGCAAGCGCCACCACCTCTTCCGCAAAAGTCTCCAATGCGACCGGGTTCATGCCACAAGCAGCCAGCGAAGTGAGCTGCCAGGCGTCACCCGCCACTTTCCATACACCGGCATCGTCCCCTTTTGTCCAAGGTAACTCCATCTCTGCTAGCGAGATGAGCTGGTCATCAGCCAGCCGTGTCACACACTGGTCTTCCAGCCTGAAAGTTCCCCAGTAAACACCATTCATCCTGGCGTCTATAGCCACAGCGAGGTTGCAACTTGCACGACCGACATAACGGGCAGCGGCATGGGCAAGCAGCTCGAGAGAGGACAAAGACAATACCGGCAACGCCAGGCTGTACGACAAAGCCTGGATCACGCTGGCCCCGATACGCAACCCGGTGAAAGAGCCCGGGCCAGCATTCCAGGCCAGCAAATCGAGATCCTTGAGTTTGATCGCGCCATCCACCAGTACTTGGTCCAGCATATTCAGGACATGGCGGGAATGTTCCCGATTGGCAGCTTCAACACGCGTATACAGGCCATGCTCAGTACGCAAGGTTACTGAACAGGCACTACCGGCAGTATCCAACGCAAGTATTTTCATCGGCGGCTTGTCTGGCTGATAACCCCTGAAAAACAAAACCCCCGGACCAGCCGGGGGTTCTGTGCATCAAGATAACCGACCCTTACTTCTTGGCGGCTTTCTTGGCGCCTTTCTTAGCGGCTGCCTTTTTGGGAGCTGCTTTCTTGGCAGCAGCTTTTTTGGGAGCGGCTTTCTTGGCTGCTTTTTTCGGGGCAGCTTTCTTGGCAGCTACTTTGCCTTTGGCAGCAGCCTTGGCTTCTTTCTTCTGCTGACGGGCAGCTTTGGCAGCAGCACGCTTGGCAGCAGCTTTTGCCTTGGCAGCAGCACGCTTGGCAGCAGCTTTTGCCTTGGCAGCAGCCCTGCGCTCGGCTGCTTTTTGCTTGGCAGCGGCCTTGCGGGCAGCAACCTTGGCCTTGGCAGCGGCCTTGCGGGCAGCAACCTTGGCTTTGGCAGCGGCTTTCTTGGTAGCAGACGCCAGCTTTTTCTTGTCTGCAGCAGCGCGCTTCTTCATCCAGTTGCTGACGAACTTGGCACGTGCCTTCTCCAGATCACCTTCTGCCTTGGCGGCCAGCTTGGCTTTCAGGTCTGCTACTACTGCGCTGACTGACTTGGCTTTAGGAGCAGCTACTTTCTTGCGGCTGGCTGCTTTCTTCGGGGCAGCCTTGCGAGCTGCACGTTTGGCTGGGGCTTTCTTGGTAGCTTTTGCCATGTTTCATATCCTCATGGTTTAAACATTAATAGTTAGATACAACAAGCTCGTAACCACTCCCATACGGGCCTGACCAGATATTATTTTAATTTTTGGGCTTTTGCATCTGAAAAGCATAATTTTTTACAAAAATGAACCTCTTTTTTAACTTTTTTTGAGCTCAAAGGCATATTTCCGGATCTCATGACAATCAGAACGCCTGATCCATAACAATCTGTCGCAACAACGCAACGTGATCAGGCCTGTCATTCAGGCATGGGATCCGCGAAAAATACTCACCGCCAGCCTCGATAAACTTCTCACGACTACCCTGCTCGATTTCTTCCAGTGTCTCCAGACAGTCTGCAGCAAATGCCGGGCAGATCACATCCACGCGTTTGATGCCCTGCACGGGCAAGCTGGCCAGTACCTCATCCGTATAGGGTTGCAACCATTCGGCCCGACCGAATCGCGACTGGAAACACAGGCGCCACTGCGATTCCGCCAATCCCAGGGCATCGGCAACAGCCGATGCTGTAAAAGCGCAGTGCTCATAGTAGGGATCACCCTTGTCGACACAGGCTTTAGGGATGCCGTGAAAAGAAAACAGCAGCAAATCGCCCGCACCATGCTGTTCACGGTGTTCCCTGACCGAGGCAGCCAGTGCAGAGACATAATCCGCACGATGACAATACTCCCTGATCACCCGGATATCCGGTACATAACGGGTGGCAACAACCAATTGCGCCAGCTGGTCATAGACAGCGCCTGTCGTGGTGCCTGAATATTGTGGATAGAGCGGTAACACAAGGAATTTCTCGACACCACGTGAACGCAATTCACGGATAGTGCCCGGCAGGGAAGGCTCACCATATGTCATGGCATGACGGACGACAATGTCCTCGGCACCAGCCTGGTGCATTGCTGTTTCCAGCAGTTCAGCCTGCCGACGTGTCATGGCAGCAAGGGGCGATCCGTCCGCCGTCCAGATCTCGTGATAAAGTTTTGCCACGCGACGGGAACGCAGCGGCAGGATGATGCCGCGCAGCAAAGGCAGCCACACGACTCGAGGTATCTCTACCACGCGCGGGTCAGAGAGGAACTGGTTCAGGAACTGCCGGACTGCTGCCGGCTCCGGTGCTACGGGCGAACCAAGGTTTACAAGAATGACTGCGCGTTTCATGACTGCTACTCGCCCCTTCAGGCAACAAGGTGTGGACAAGAAAACGGGCCCTTGGGGCCCGCTTCTGGTGGAAAGGCTCAGGCTAGCGCTGCCAGCATCCGGTCGCGAATCTCGGCGACACTGCCGACACCCGGCACCTTGCGGTAGACCTTGTCGCCACCGTGCTGTTGATAGAAATCCACCAGCGGCTTTGTTTGCTCATGGTATACCTGCAGGCGCTTGCGAACTGTGGCCTCGGTATCGTCCGGGCGCTGGATCAATGGCTCACCGGTCACATCATCAATACCCGCTGCCTTCGGCGGATTGTGTTCGATGTGGTAAACACGCCCGGAAGCCTCATGCACACGGCGCCCGCTCAGCCGCGCGACGATATCCTCATCCGGCACATCAATTTCGATAACCCGATCAATCTGGACGTTTGCGCGCATCATGGCTTCTGCCTGGGGAATCGTGCGCGGGAAACCGTCGAACAGGAACCCCTTCGCACAATCCGGCTGCGCAATGCGTTCCTTGACGAGGGCGATGATGAGGTCATCCGATACCAGGCCACCGGATGCCATGATGTCCTTCACCTGCAGGCCGAGCGGCGTGCCAGCAGCAACTGCCGCCCGCAGCATGTCACCTGTCGAGATCTGCGGAATGCCCAGTTGCTCCATGATCAGTTTCGCCTGCGTTCCCTTGCCTGCGCCCGGCGCCCCCAACAAAATGACTCTCATGCTCTTCATGCTCCTGTTGCAATTGACGATCACGCTTGGATTTTGCGACACCTTACACAGCCGGGCAATGTTACTCAAGACAACCCTGCTGTCATATTGCTTATATATAAGAAAGAAGACTAGCCAACTGCAGCTAGCAAAGCCTGCTTGGCGGCCTGCCAAAGCTCTTCCAGCTCATCAGCAGAACAATGCTGCCACTGTTGCTGGCGCGCACGCAGCGTGTCTTCCATCCATGCAATACGCCGGATCACTTTGCTATTGCAATCCCTCAGGGCCTGTTCCGGGTCGACATGGAGATGTCTCGCCAGGTTCACACAGCTGAACAGCACATCACCGAGCTCATCAGCACAGGCATCCGCATTGCCCTGCTGCATGGCTTCTTCCAGCTCATCCAGCTCCGCGCGAACCTGCCGCAAGACGGCTGATGCCTCCTGCCAGTCAAAGCCGGCACGGGCCAGGCGCGACTGGATCTTGTGTGCCCGTTGAAGGGCCGGCAGTGCGACAGGCACATCACCGAGCACGCCATTGATGCCTTTGGCTGCACGCTCCTGTTGCTTGCGCCGCTCCCAATCCACATGGAGTTGTGGCATGTCCGGCTTCGCAATCCCGGCGCTGTCTGTGGCGAAGACATGCGGATGCCGCGCCAGCAACTTGGCAGCTATGCCATCGATAACCGCACCCATATCAAACAGGCCGCGTTCACTGGCAATCTGCGAATAGAAGACGATCTGGAACAGCAGGTCCCCCAGCTCCTCGCGCAAATGCGGGTAATCGGCGCGCTCAATGGCATCGACGACCTCATAGACCTCCTCCAGCGTGTAGTGCACGAGTGTGGGGAAATCCTGTTGCAGGTCCCACGGGCACCCGCCCTGCGGGTCGCGCAGGCGCGCCATGATGTCGAGCAGTTTCCCGAGTTCAGCCATGGCCAATCAAGCCTGGCGCCGCGCCTGGTAGACGTTGGGAATCTGGTTGATGGCCTCCAGCAAACGGCTCAGCTGCTGGAAATTCTCGACTTCAAGGGTGATATTCATCTCGACGAGGTTGGTCGGTTTGTCGGTAACGGTATCGAGGCGAATGACGTTGGCCTGCTCGCTATCCAGCAGGGAACTGATGTCGCGCAACAGGCCGCGGCGCTCATAGGCTCGCACAGCAACCGACACCGGGAAGGTGTTGCGATGGCCATCGCCCCAGTTGACGATGATGATCTGCTCCGGATGGTCCAGCTGGACTTGCAATGCCTGCTCACAAGACTGCTGGTGCACCGAAACCACATTGTCCGCATCGATAACACCGACAATGACATCGCCCTCGACAGGCGAGCAGCAGGTTGCCATGCGGATCTGGTGCGGATCTGCGCCAATAACCGGCGCCGGCATTTTGTGTGCATCCGGCACCAGGTCCAG
>CALMIC010000197.1 GCA_937864065.1 uncultured Cellvibrionales bacterium
TGATGGCGGCCCATGGCCCGCAGGCCGACGAGGCCAAGGTGCGCGCCTATGCCGAGGGTGCGGTGGAGCACTTCAACTGGTTGGTGGCGCACGGGGTGCCGTTCAAGGACAGCTTCCTCGACAAGCGTGCCATTGTCGCGCTGACCGATGATGGCCTGCTCTACACCGGCAGCGAGAAAGCCTGGCCGTTCCGCGATGTCGCCAAGCCGGCGGCGCGCGGCCACAACCTGCAGGTCGAAGGTGACAATGGCGGCCCCTTGCTGATGAAGATACTCACCGAGTGCGTCGAGAAGCTGCCGAACGTGCGTTGCTTCTATGACACGCGCACGCTGTGCCTGGTGGCTGACGAATACCACCGCGTGCACGGCGTGGTGGTGCGCATCGACATGCAGGAGCGTTTCGTCAAGGCGCGCAAGGGTGTAGTGTTGTGCGCCGGCGGCTTCATTATGAACAGGGACATGTTGCAGAAATACGCGCCGAAATTGCTGCGCGGCAATATCCCGATCGGCAACCCGGGTGATACCGGTGCCGGCATCCAGATGGGCATCAGCGTCGGTGGCGCCGCGATCAACATGCACGAAGGTTTCATGACGATCCCGTTCTACCCGCCAGGTAACATGACCTACGGCATCTTCGTTAACGCCATGGGCCAGCGCTTCATCAACGAGGACGCCTACCACGGCCGCGTCGGCACGTTTGCCGTCCAGCAACCGGGTGACCGGCTGTACATGGTGGTTGGCGCGGAAGATTACGGCAACCTGGAGCGCAAGCCGTTCTTCAATGGCGACATCGTCGGCACCGGGGAAACGCCGGAAGAGCTGGAGCAGGAACTGGGCCTGCCGCCGGACTCGCTGTCGCACACGATCCGCTTCTACAACGAGCACGCCGCGAAAGGCGAGGACCCGCTGTTCCACAAGTCACCGCAGTGGCTGAAGCCGATCCAGCCACCGTTTGTCGGCATCGATGCCACGCCTGAGCGCGGCGCGATCTTCCCGTGTTTCACACTGGGCGGCCTCGACACTCTGCCCAGCGGTGAAGTGCTGAACGCGGCAGGTGAGGTGATCCCGGGGCTCTATGCCGCTGGGCGCACGGCGGCCGGTGTGCCGCGCCGCGGTGATGGTTATGGCAGTGGCATGTCAGTGGGTGATGCGACGTTCTCCGGTCGCATGGCGGGCAAGGCTGTGGCTGCGCGAGCGTGAGGCCTCTCAGGTCGCGTTGAGCAGTTGCTGCGCCAGCGCGATCTTGTCCTCGTCTGTTTTCATAAGGGTCTTGCACACCTGCACGTTGATCCCGCCAGCACGCAGTTTGTCCGCCTCGCCTGCATCGCATTCGTCGATCACCAGCGTGCCCAGGAACTCGCGATAAAAGTCGGCGATGCTGGCGGAATCTGCAGGCATGGCGAGTTCCTGCATCATTTTCGCGGTCGGCCCCTTGATCGCCTGGCCGCCGACCAGTGGGGATGCAACCACCATCTTGTCACGCAAGGCCTGCAGTTGTTCGCGTAAGCCGGGCACCGCGAGGATCGGCGCAATACTGAGCAGCGGGTTCGACGGGCAGATGATGACATGCGTAACCGCCGGATCGGTCAATGCTGCGTCGACTTCGGCAGGCAGCGTCGCTTCAGCGGCGCCGGCAAACCGAACCGCACGCACAGCCGGCTGGCATTGCCTGCCCACGAAATAATCCTGGAAGGCGAGGGTGCCGGCATCGGTATCCACCAGCGTGCGCAGTGGCTCGTTACACATTGGCAGCACCGTGTGTTGCACGCCGAGTGAACGGCTCAGGTGGCGGGTAACAGCTGTGAGGGTGTCGCCGCGCTGCAATGCCTGGCTGCGATAGACATGCGTGGCAAGGTCGCGGTCGCCGAGGCGGAACCAGGTTTCGCCACCGAGCTGTTGCAGCGCTGCCATGCAGTGCCAGGTTTCGCCGGCGAGGCCCCAGCCGAGCTCGCGGTTGGCGAGGCCGGCCAGCGTGTACATCACGGTGTCGAGGTCGGGCGAGATGTGCAAGCCGAGGTGTTCAAAGTCATCACCGGAATTGACGATGACGGTGAGTTGTTCCGGTGGAAGGATTTGTGCAAGGCCCCAGGCGAGTTTCGCGCCGCCGACGCCGCCGCACAGCGCGACGACCTTGCCCGCGCTGTTCACCGGAACATGTCCTCGTTCGGCTTGCGCAGCAGCGACTGCACGCTGCCCTCGGCAGCTGGCAGCTGCAGGCCGCGCACGATCACCACCGGCACACCTTCGCCGGCCTGGCCCATCAGCAGCGAGGCGGCAGCGGCAATCTCGTCGCCGAGGCCGACCTGGGTGATTTCCAGCGTGCGACCGAACAGGTCGGGTGCGCCGCGCAGGTCCAGCAACGGCTCGAAACCGGCCACGCCGATCGCGATGCCGACGGTGCCGAGGCGCCAGGCGCGACCGAAGCTGTCATTGATCACGACGCCGATGGCCACGCGGTGCTGTTGCTCTAGCGCGCTGCGCAGTTGCCGGGCGCTGGCGTCGGGATTTTCCGGCAGCAGTAGCGCCATGCCAGAGTCGGCGTTGCCGGGCAGGTTGGACTGGTCGATACCGGCATTCGCGTGCACGAAGCCGAGCTTGTGCTCGACCACGATCGAGCCGAAACGGTGGCGCAGCACACGGTTCGATTCCTGCAACACCAGCTCGACCAGGCGCGGGTCCTTGCCGGTTTCGGCGGCGTAACGCTGGGCCTCTGCAGACGGCTGGATGCCCTGCAATGCGCGATAGCGGTTTTCGGCTTTAGAGATGATTTTCTGGGCGAGCACGACGATATCGCCGTGCTGCAGGGTGATGCCATTGGCCTGAAGGGAATCACTGACCAGCGCTGCGATATCGTCGCCCGGTTTGACGAGCGGGAAGTCGCGCAGCGCCAGCAGTTGCAAGCCGTTCATGGCGGGCAGGATCAGACGCCCGGTTCACCGGTGATGGTGATGCCGGCGCCACCGGCGATCTTGTAGCGCTTGTTCATGAAAATGAGCACCGAGGTCAGCGCTTCGGTGGCAGCGGAGTTGGCAATCGGGCCGGCATGCCAGGCTTTCATGCCGGCGGCCTGCGCGAGTTGCACGACGGTTTCGCGCGCATCGACATCATCACCCGTCACCAGTACGTCACAGTGGATGTCGTGCTCGTCATTGAGGTGTGCGGCAGCGATATTCTGGAAGGCGGATACCACACGCACGTTCTCGCCGAGGGTCTGTTGTGCGATGACGCCCGCTGAGCCTTCGGCCGGCAATTGCACGGTGGCGACCTTGGGTGGCTTCAGTGACACCGTGACGTCGATGAAAATCTTGCCCTGTACGCCGTCGCGGATCACGGCCAATGTGTCCTGCTGGTGCGAGAACGGCACGGTCATGCAGACGATATCGGCTTTCGCCGCTGCGGCACTGTTTTCCATGCCCTCGACAGCGGCAGATGGCACACGCGCTTTCATGGCGGCAGCGGCCTCGGTGGCGCTCTCCGCTTTGCGTGAGCCGATGATCACGTGATAGCCTGCCCGGCACCAGCGGAATACCAGGCCGGTGCCCAGGTCGCCCGTGCCGCCAATCACTGCTATGACCGGTTTCTGTACGCTCATGTCGCTATCCTCGGTTAACCATAATTCCCCGCATGATAGCCGCGCTGGCCTGCCCGTCACCAGTGGGCTTCCCCACTTGGCAGACCGGCGTGTTTTATGGCTCCACGGGCCATGAGTTTCTCCGTCAGCACCTTCAACCTGTGCAATTTGCAGTCGCCGGGCCGGCAGATGTTCGGCGAGTTTGCCTGGACGCCGTCGCAATACCAGCGCAAGGTGGGCTGGACAGCCGACGAGTTGCGCAGCCATCCGGCCACGCTGATGGCTTTCCAGGAAGTGTGGCACCGGCAGGCGTTGCAGGATGTGTTCGACACGGCCGGGCTGGCAGGCCAGTACACCCTCGTCTGCCAGGACGGCGCTGATGACATGCAGGTGGCCTGTGCCGTACACAATGACTGGACGATTGCCGAGGTCGAATGGATCAGTGCATTTCCCGCCGGCCTCGACTGGCGCAGCGACGATAGCCGCTACCGCATCGCTGTTGCTATCGACCATTTCTCGCGCCCGCTGCTCAGGTTGCGCCTGAGCGGGCCGGACCAGCGCATGCTGACGATCTTCAACGCCCACCTGAAATCGCGCCGGCCGATCGCGCCGGGCAATGACGGCTATTACGGCGCCGGTGCCGACCATTGGCCGGATATCGGGCGGGCCTTGTCCGGCATGCGGCGCCTGGCTGAAGCGGCCGTGCTGCGTTTGCTGGTGAACCGCCAGCTCGCGCAGTCGACCGATGCCGTGATCGTGGCCGGCGACTGCAACGACCGCTATCCGGGCAATGTGCCCGACCTGCTGAAGGGCGATGCCCGTTTCCGGCGCAGTGCCAACAACCGCAGCGGGCGTCGCGCCGACTGGGGCCTCTATCACCTGCTCGACCTCGACAAGACGCCGCGCGACTACATCACCTTCTGCGGCGATGATGAGCTGCTCGCACTCGATCACCTGTTGTTCTCCTGGCATTTCCACCCGCGCGCGGCCGATAGCCGCTGGCACTTGCAGGACTGGGCGATCAGCAGCCAGCACCTGGGCAGCAACAAGCCTTATGTCAGCGATCATGCTATGGTCGTGGCAGGTTTTGCTGCTGCGTCCAGGAGGTGATGGCATATGGCGATGCGTGCAATGCAGCGGATTTGCCGCCTGCTGGTGCTGGCGCTGTTGGCGGCGCTGCCGGTGTCATCCCTCGGGGCTGAGGACACACTGGTCGAGCCGTTCGTGGCCAACTGGAAATACCTGGATGACGGCAGCGATCCGGGTACCGGCTGGTACCAGCCGGGTTTTGACGATAGCGGTTGGCAGCAGGGCCAGGCACCCCTGGGTTATGGCTACCAGGAAATCGTCACGCCTGTTGCCGGCGGGCCGGGGAATGGCGAGTCTGTCACCGGTTATTACCGTTACGAATTCAATGTGATTGACCCGGCACTGTATGTCGACCTTAGTCTCCATGTCATCCGTGATGACGGGATTGTCATTTACCTGAATGGCACTGAAGTGCTGCGCAACAACCTGCCGGCAGGCAACATCGGGGCGAATACCCTGGCAGTCAACGACATCCAGGCGGCTTCGGTTTATCTCGCGGTGGTGTCTGTTTCGCTATCGCCGGCGCTGTTGCAGCCCGGCACCAACAGCATCGCCATTGAGCTGCACCAGTCGTCTGCCGCGAGTCCGGATGCAGCTTTCGGCCTGGCGCTGTATGGCGAGTATCCGCCGGAACAGCCGGGCATCTTTGATCGCGGTCCTTATTTGCAGATGGTCACACCCGATTCTGCTGTCATTCGCTGGGGAACGACCAGCAAGACAGATAGTGTGGTGCATGTCGGAACCGCGCCGGGCAACCTCACCATGACAGCCAGTGACCCGGCAGAGCGTTACTACCATGAAATACACCTGACAGGGTTGTCGCCTGCCACCACGTATTACTATGACACCGGTTCTTCGTCCGGGGTGGCCAGCAGTGGGGCAGACCACTTTTTCCGTACCCAGCCGCCAGTTGGCAGTGCGGCGGCGACGCGCATCTGGGTGATCGGGGATTCCGGCCGCAATAACCAGAACCAGCGCGATGTCTACCAGGCTTACCGGAACTTTGCCGGCAGCCGTTATACCGACTTGTGGCTGTTGCTGGGAGACAATGCCTATGGTGATGGCACCGACCAGCAGTACCAGGACGGTTTCTTCGACGTCTACCCGGAGCTGTTGCGGCAGACGGTTGTCTGGCCGTCGCTCGGCAACCATGACGGCCACAGTGTGCATACCCCGACGCAAACCGGTGTCTACTACAACATATTCACGCTCCCGACAGCCGGGGAAGCGGGCGGTGTTGCGTCGGGAACCGAAGCCTATTACTCCTATGATTACGGCAACATCCATTTTGTCGTGCTGGATGCTTACGATGTCGACCGCAGCCCGTCGGGTGCGATGGCGCAGTGGCTCGCTGCTGACCTGTCGGCCAACACAGCAGACTGGACGATTGCCTACTGGCATCATCCTCCTTACTCAAAAGGATCACACGATTCGGACAGCGAGATCGAGCTGATCGAGATGCGCGAGAATATCCTGCCGCTGCTGGAGAACCACGGTGTTGACCTGGTGTTGTGCGGCCACAGCCATAACTACGAGCGTTCCAGATTTGTCCGTGGCCACTATGGCTATTCGTGGACCTACAGTGATGCGTTGTTTGCGCTCGACACTGGCAGTGGCAATGTTTCTGCCGGTGCGCCGGCCTACAGCAAGCCCTTGCCGTCCGGCGCAGGCAGCGGCACTGTGTATGCTGTGGTCGGTACGGCAGCGGATGCGTATGGTGGCACGCTGGATCATCCGGTGATGTACCAGTCGTTCAACCGGTTGGGCTCGATGGTGCTGGATATCAACAACCGTGTCTTGTCGGCGCGTTTTATTGACCAGAACGGTGCGGTGCAGGATGCCTTCACGATCCAGAAAATTGCTGCGCCGACAGTGACAGATGATGACGGCGATGGCCTCGACAACAGTGTCGACAATTGTCCGGCTGTCGCCAACGGCGACCAGACCGACCTCGATGGGGATGCACAGGGTGATGCCTGCGATGTTGATGATGATGGCGACAATGTGCCGGATTATATCGATGCCGGTCCGCGCAATAATGCCGTCAGTGATGAACGTGTCCTGTTGCTGCCCGGCGAATATGCCGGCGCCCGAGTGCAGGAATCCCAGGGATTGCATTGAGCCTGACTAATGAAACTCGCTGCGATACAGATGGTGTCTACCCCGGTGGTGGCGGAAAACTGCGCGAGGGCCCGCCGCCTGGTGGCTGGGGCTGCTGCCGGCGGCGCGCAACTCGTGCTGCTGCCGGAGTACTGGGCGCTGATGGGCATGAACGAGACCGACAAGCTCGCCCATGCGGAAGCGTACGGTGTCGGTCCGATCCAGCAGTGCCTGCAGGACATGGCGCGCCAGCACAGCATCTGGCTCATCGGTGGTACCCTGCCGTTGCAGTCGCCTGAGGCAGGCAAGGTGTTGAACACGACGCTGGCCTACAACCCGGCGGGCGACTGCGTGGTGCGCTATGACAAGATGCATCTTTTCGGTTTCACGCGCGGCGAGGAAAGTTACGACGAGTCGCGCACGATTGCGGCAGGTGCCTCGGTGGGCTTTTTCGAGGCCCCGTTTGGCCGCGTGGGCCTGTCGGTCTGTTATGACCTGCGCTTCCCCGAGCTGTACCGCGCGCTGGGCGATTGTGCGCTGATCGTGGTGCCGGCTGCCTTTACCTGGACCACAGGCCAGGCGCACTGGGAGGTGCTGCTGCGCGCCCGCGCCATCGAGAACCAGTGTTATGTGCTGGCGGCAGCCCAGGGCGGCGAACACCGCAATGGCCGTCGCACCTGGGGCCATAGCATGCTCATCGATCCGTGGGGCGAGGTCCTGTCTGTACTGCCGGAAGGTGAGGGCCTGGTGAGTGGTGAACTGGATCCCACCCGTCTGGCAGCAGTGCGGGAAAGCTTGCCGGCGCTGCGCCATCGGCGCTTGTGACGCCAGCTGCCGGCCCGTTCAGCGGTGGTAGTAGAACAGTGCCGTCGCGCCCAGCAGCATGCAGCCGATGCCGACCTGACGGATGGTGGCGGGGTTGGCCGTGGCCAGCGCGGCCACCGTCTGGCGCCAGCGTTCCGGCGCTATGGCGGGCAGCAGGCCTTCAATGACCAGCATCAGGCAGGCGGCGCGCATCAGGTCTTCCCACATCGCTGTTTCTCGCTGGTATCAATAATCGTGCATCATAGCGCAGCTGTTTTTTACGTATTAACCCGTGTAGGTGAGAAGCCCATGAAGAGATTATTGCGCGCAGGCCTGCTGGCTGTGCTGGCCGCAACGTCGGTCCAGGCCCTGGATATCGGCCAATCCCTGCCGGCGATCGCGCTGGCTGACCAGTTTGGCAAGCCGCAGGACATCACGCTGGCTACCCGCCGCGTCTATTTCACCCATGACATGGCTGGCGGCAAGTTGCTCAAGGCGGCACTGGGTGAGCAGGGCCAGGCCGTACTCGATGCGCAGCAGGCATTGGCGATCGCCGATGTGAGCGGCATGCCGTCGGTGATCCGCAACACCATGGCGCTGCCGGCGATGAAAAAACGCAGTTACCGCATTGGTATTGATGTCGAGGGCAAGGCCGTCGCCATGCTGCCGCGTCAGCCGGATGCCGTGACCGTCATCGAGCTCAACCAGTTGACCGTCACAGCCGTGCAGTATTTTGTCGATGACAAGGCTTTGGCGGCGGCCGTGCAGTCCGCTGCGGCGGGGAAGTGAGCAGATGTTCAGTGAATTTGGCCTGCATGAGCGTTTGCTGAAAGCCGTTGCCGCCCTGGGTTTTGCCGAGCCGACCCCGGTGCAGCAGGCGGCGATACCCATGGTGTTGCAGGGCAAGGATGTTTACGCCACGGCGCAGACCGGCAGCGGCAAGACCGCCGCTTTCGTGCTGCCGCTGTTGCATCGCCTGTTGCAGGAGGCAAAACCGCGCACGGCCACGCGCGCGCTGGTCCTGCTGCCGACACGGGAGCTGGCGCAGCAGACACTGAAGCAGGTCGAGTTGCTCGCACAGTTCACCTTCATAAAGGCTGCGCTGGTCACCGGCGGGGAAGATTTCAAGAAACAGGCCGCTGCCTTGCGCAAGAACCCGGAAATCGTCATCGGCACGCCCGGTCGCCTGCTCGAACACCGCAATGCCGGCCAGCTGGAATTGCAGGATCTCGAGATGCTGGTGCTGGATGAGGCCGACCGCATGCTCGACATGGGTTTCAGCGATGACGTGCTGGCGCTGGTCGAGGCCTGCAACCCCGGGCGCCAGACCTTGCTGTTTTCCGCCACCAGCAGCGGCAGTGGGTTGTATGATTTTGTGAAAAAAGTCATGCGTGAACCGCAGCGGCTGATACTGAATGCCGTCAGTGACCTGGGTACAAACACGAAGCAGCAGGTCATCACCGCCGATGATGTGGCGCACAAGGAAAAGCTCCTGCTGTGGTTGCTCGCGAACGAGACATACAGCAAGGCGATCGTGTTCACCAACACGCGTGACCAGGCCGACCGGCTTGGCGGTGTGCTGATCGCGGCGCACAAGGCTGGCAAGAGCGCGGCAAAAGTGTATGTGTTGCACGGCGAGAAAGACCAGAAAGACCGCAAGCAGGCCATCGCACGCCTGAACCAGGGCCACATCAATGTGCTGGTCGCCACCGATGTGGCCGCGCGCGGCCTCGATATCGAGGGCATGGACCTTGTCGTCAACTTCGACATGGCGCGCAAGGGTGATGATTACCTGCACCGCATCGGCCGCACCGGTCGCGCCGGCAACGAGGGCCTGGCCATCTCGCTGGTTGGCCCGCACGAATGGAACCTGATGGCCAGTATCCAGCGCTACCTGAAGCAGGCGTTCGAGCGGAGGGTGATCGGCGAGCTCAAGGGCAGCTACAGCGGGCCGAAAAAACTGAAGTCATCCGGCAAGGCCGCTGGCAGCAAGAAGAAAAAATCCGACAAGCACCCGGAGAAAAAACCGCATAAGAAAGCCGACAGCAAGCCGGCGGGAAAGAAGACGGCCAAGAAGGCAGTGCCGGGGCAGGAAGCCGCTGCGCCGCGCGACGGCAGCGCACCGCTGCGTCGCAAGCCGCTATAATGCCGCCCCTCGACAGCCTGCCTGGCACCTGACCATGAGTTTCAACGACGACATCGACCTGCGCCGCACGTTTGCGATCATCTCGCACCCTGACGCCGGTAAAACCACGATCACCGAAAAGCTGTTGCTGTTCGGGCAAGCGATCCAGGTGGCCGGTTCGGTCAAGGGCAAGAAGGGCGACCGCCATGCCACGTCCGACTGGATGACGATGGAGCAGGAGCGCGGTATTTCTGTCACGTCGTCGGTGATGCAGTTCCCCTACAAGGGCCGCACGGTCAACCTGCTCGACACACCCGGCCACGAAGACTTTTCTGAAGATACCTACCGCACACTGACGGCGGTCGATTCGGTATTGATGGTGATTGACGGCGCGAAAGGTGTCGAGGATCGCACGATCAAGCTGATGGATGTGTGCCGCCTGCGCGATACGCCGATCCTCACTTTCGTCAACAAGATGGATCGTGATGTGCGCGACCCGATGGAAGTGCTCGACGAGATCGAGAACATCCTGCATATCAAGGTGGCGCCGATCAACTGGCCTCTGGGCATGGGCAAGGAGTTCAAGGGCGTCTACAACCTCTACACCGATACCGTGCATGTCTACAAGCAGGGTTTCGGTCATACGATCCCGGAAGACATCCGCATCCAGGGTATCGACAGCGACGAGTTCACGAAGTTGCTGGGCCCTTACGCGGACGACGTGCGCGGCGAGATCGAGTTGGTGCGGGGTGCCGCGCATCCGTTTGACCTGGAGGAATACCGCGCCGGCGTGCTGACACCCGCGTTTTTCGGTACCGCACTCGGCAATTTCGGCGTGCGCGAGATGCTGGACGGCTTTGTCGAGTGGGCACCGGCGCCCATGGGTCGCGAAGCGCAGCTGGTCGACAAGGGCGACACGCGCCGTGTGGATCCGCACGAGCCGAAATTTTCCGGTTTCGTGTTCAAGATCCAGGCGAACATGGATCCGAAACACCGTGATCGGATCGCCTTCATGCGCATCTGTTCCGGCCAGTACACGCAGGGCATGAAAATGCGCCATGTGCGCATCGACAAGGATATCCGCATTGCCGATGCCGTGACCTTCATGGCCGGTGAACGCGTGCTGGTGGAGCAGGCGCTGGCCGGTGACATCATCGGCCTGCACAACCACGGCACGATCCAGATCGGCGACACCTTCACCGATGGGGAGAGCCTGCGCTTCACTGGTATCCCGCACTTCGCACCGGAACTGTTCCGCCGTATCCGCCTGAAGGATCCGCTGAAAGCCAAGCAGTTGCAGAAAGGCTTGCGCCAGTTGTCCGAGGAAGGTTCGGTGCAGGTGTTCATGCCGCTGAACAACAATGACCTGATCGTCGGTGCCGTCGGTGTGCTGCAGTTTGAAGTCGTGGCGTATCGCCTGAAAGACGAATACAAGGTGGAATGCATTTACGAGAATGTGAATGTCTACACCGCGCGCTGGCTGTCGGCGAAAGACCCGCGCAAGCTGGAAGAATTCAAGTCGAAGATTTCGGAAAACCTCGCGCTCGACGGCGGCGACCATCTCACCTACCTGGCGCCGACGCGCGTCAACCTCAACCTCACCCAGGAACGCTGGCCGGATATTGCCTTTCGGGCGACACGGGAACATTGAGAAAGTGCGCCATGCGTGGGCACTGATTTATGGCGCGGGGAACTCCTCTCCCCGTTGCCCGTCACAGTATTGGCTACACTGGATAAGGGCTGTAAAAATCCGGTTGACTAATAAGGCTGCTGGCGTACAGTAGCCCCAAGAGCTTCCAGAAAGCCCCAGTGTTTGTCGAATCGGTGCCTGAGCATCAGGCACGGTAAACAGCCATGCGCATGGCAAGCATGTTGCATGTCGGGCATGGCAGTACTCAAAAAAGAGGAGCGTCCTATGCAATTGAATATCAGTGGTCACCACCTGGACATCACGCCTTCCCTCCGCGAATACGTCATCAGCAAGCTCGATCGCCTTGAGCGCCACCATGACAAGATCACCAGTTCCGATGTGACGCTGACCGTCGACAAGCTGGTGCAGAAAGCGGAAGCGCGTGTTCACGTCCGGGGTGCTGACCTGTTTGCCGATTCGGTGGCCGATGACATGTATGCCGCCATCGACGGCCTGGCGGACAAGCTCGACCGCCAGTTGATCCGCCACAAGGAAAAGATGAAAGCCCATCGCTGATGACCCTCCCGCTCCCGGCAAACCCTTGCCGGGAGCCTTCCCAATCCCTCTCCTGCGACAATCGGGCGCACAGGTTGCCCGACATGACCGGTCTATAATGCCGGGATGATCGATTCTCTCTCTCCAGCCAGCCGCCAAACCGTCTATTACCTGCAGCAGCTGCAAGTGCTACGCGCGCTGGTGTGGCTGGCGCAGGCCGTGACCCTGCTGCTGGCGCATCGCTGGCTTGCAGATGGCCAGCTCTACACCTTGCTGGGCCTGCTGCTGTTGCAGTTGCTCGTCATCGCGGCCAGCCACGGCCGCATGCTGCGGGCGCAGGATGACGGCAGCGGGCCTGGCGAACGCGAGTTCTTTGTGCAGCTGCTGGTGGATTGCCTGGTGTTGTCCGGCCTGCTCTATGTCGCCGGCGGCGCGACCAACCCCTTTGTCTCGTATTTCCTCGTGCCGGTTGCCTTGTCGGCGGCGACCTTGCCGCGCGGCTATACCGTGCTGCTGGCGGCGTTTTGCCTGGCGGCCTACAGCGCCCTGCTGTTCTGGTACCTGCCGTTGCAGGCCCTGTCCCCGCATGCCCACCACCAGCACGGCAATGGCCTGAGCCTGCACGTGCTGGGCATGTGGCTCAATTTCGGCCTCAGCGCCCTGTTGATTACCCACTTTGTCGCGACGATTGCGGCCACCGTGCGGCGCCAGCGCGAGCAGATCAACCGCCTGCGTGAGCAGCAGCTGATGGACGAAAACATCCTCGCCGTGGCGACCCTCGCCGCCGGCACGGCCCACGAACTCGGCACGCCGCTGGCCAGCCTCTCGGTGCTGCTTGGCGACCTGCAGCAGGAGCACTGCGGCCAGCCGGCCCTCGCCGCTGACCTGCAACTGATGGCCGGCCAGGTGGCGCGCTGCCAGCAGTCCCTGCGCCAGCTGGCGGACACCGCCCGCGAGCACCAAGACGGCAGCCAGCGCCGGATGCCGGTGGCGAAGCTGGTCGAACGACTGGTGCGCGACTGGCAGGTGTTGCGCCCGGACGTGCAGGTCGATTTCCGCATCAGCCCGGGCCCCGCCGTCGAGGCGCTGCTGCCGCTGACGGTGGAGCAGGCGATCATCAACGTGCTGAACAATGCCGCGGATGCCGGCGAACAGCTGGCCGTGGCGGTGCACTGGGATGCGGCGCAACTAGTGTTCGAGATCGCTGACAACGGTCCCGGGGTGAATGTGCAGGCCCTGCAGCAGCGCAGCCGCGTCAAGGCCAGCGAGAAGGGAATGGGGCTCGGCCTGCTGTTGTCCCACGCCAGCCTGGAGCAGGTGGGCGGCAGCCTGGTGCTGCAGGCGCGTCCCGGCGGTGGCACACTCACCCGCATCGTGCTGCCGTTGAAGGAGGTGACATGAACATCCTGCTGGTCGAGGACGATGAGGTGTTCGCCACGGTGCTGTCGCGCTCGCTGGGCCGGCGCGGCATCGAGGTGCACTGGGCAGCAGATGCGGCGGCGGCACGCATGGCGGTGGCCAGCCACCCCTTCAGCCACGCGATCCTCGACCTCAAGCTGGCCCATGAGTCCAGCCTGCCGCTGATTCCCGAGCTGCTGGAACGCCTGCCGGACCTGCAGATCCTGATGCTGACCGGCTATGCCAGCATCCAGACCGCCGTGCAGGCGGTGAAGCTCGGCGCGATCAATTACCTGTGCAAGCCGGCCGATACCGACAGCATCCTGCATGCGCTGCAGCAGGGTGCGCCGGACGAGGAAATCCCGGTGGCGGACAACCCGCTCTCGGTCGAACGGCTCGAATGGGAACATATCCAGAGGGTGCTGGCCGAACACGACCAGAACATCTCGGCTACGGCCCGTGCCCTGGGCATGCACCGCCGCACCCTGCAGCGCAAGCTGGGCAAGAAACCCGTCGCCCGCTGATCCCGGTCCCTGTTGGCGGGGCATCCTGCGCTACAATGGTGCCCGGTTTTTCGTGGGTGTCTGGAGTGCTTGTGAAGAAAGTGACAGTGGGCCTGTGCGGCCTCGGTACCGTCGGCAGCGGGGTGTTCAATGTGATGGCGCGCAATGCCGCGCTGGTCAATGCCCGGGCCGGCTGCGAGATCAATATCGTCCATGTCGGCGCCCGCCGTGACCGCGCCGATTGCCCGACCGGCAGTGTGCCGGTGAGTCGCGACATTTTTGCTGTGGTGGAAGACCCTCAGGTCGACATCGTGGTCGAGCTGATCGGCGGCACCGACACCGCGCGCGACCTGGTGCTGAAAGCCATCGCCAATGGCAAGCATGTGGTGACAGCCAACAAGGCGCTGATCGCCCACCACGGCGCGGAAATCTTTGCTGCTGCTGCCGACAAGCAGGTGGCAGTGGCTTATGAAGCTGCAGTGGCGGGCGGCATCCCGATCATCAAGGCGCTGCGCGATGGCCTGGTGGCCAACCGCATTGAATGGGTCGCCGGCATCATCAACGGCACCACCAATTTCATCCTCACCGAAATGCGCGACAAGGGCAGTGCGTTTGCCGATGTGCTGAAGGAAGCGCAGCGGCTCGGTTACGCCGAAGCAGACCCGACCTTTGACGTGGAGGGCATTGACGCAGCGCACAAACTGGTGATCCTCGCCTCGATCGCTTTCGGCATGCCGCTGGAAATAAAAAAGATCTACACCGAAGGCATCACGAAAATCACGCTGGAATATATCCGCTATGCCGAAGAGCTCGGCTATCGCATCAAGCACCTCGGTATCGCGCGTGAAAGTGCCGACGGTGTCGAGCTGCGCGTGAACCCGACCCTGGTGCCGGACGACAGCCTCATTGCCAAGGTCGATGGCGCGAAGAATGCGGTGATGGTGATGGGCGATGCGGTCGGCCCGACGGTATACAGCGGTGCGGGTGCCGGCAGTGAGCCGACGGCCTCGGCCGTGATTGCCGATATCGTCGATGTGGCCCGCGCCATCTCCCACGACAAGAGTAAATACGACCACCACCTGCCGGTGCCGTACATGGGCTTCGTGCCGTCGGCGATCCGCTCGCGCGAGATCCTGCCGATCGACAGCATCCACTCGGCTTACTACCTGCGCGTGGTGGTGGCGGACAAGCCGGGTGTGATGTCGGAAGTGACGCAGGCGCTGAGCAAGGCCGGCGTCAGCATCGAGGCGATCATCCAGAAAGAGCCGCAGCGCGGCGAGACACAGGTGAGCATCGTGCTGGTCACTAATGTGGTGCGCGAGAGCGTCATCAACAGCGTGATTGCCGATATTGAACAGAAAGATTTTGTCGCTGCACCCGTGGTCCGGCTGCGCGTGGAAACCCTGGGAACATAAACCATGAAATACATCAGCACCCGCGGCCAGGCGCCCGCACTCAACTTCGAAGAAGTCTTGCTGGCCGGGCTGGCGTCCGATGGCGGCCTGTATGTGCCGGAAACCTATCCGCAGTTCTCACCAGAGGAAATCGCTTCGTGGGCGGGCCTGCCGTACAGCGAAGTGGCCATCAAGGTGATCTCGCCGTTTGTCGATGGTGCCATCGAGCAGGCAACGCTCGAGGCGATCATCCGCGACACCTACACCACTTTCCGTCATCCGGCAGTGACGCCGCTGGTTCAGCTCGACAGCAACGAGTGGGTGCTGGAACTGTTCCATGGCCCGACACTGGCGTTCAAGGACGTGGCGCTGCAACTGCTCGGTCGCCTGCTCGATGCGGTGCTGGCCAAGCGCCATGAGCGCGTCGTCATCATGGGTGCGACATCGGGTGACACCGGTTCGGCGGCGATCGAAGGCTGCCGCCGCTGCGAGAATATCGATATCTTCATCCTGCACCCGCACCAGCGCGTGTCCGAGGTGCAGCGCCGGCAGATGACCACGGTACTGGCGCCGAACATCCACAACATCGCGGTGCAGGGCAATTTCGATGACTGCCAGCAGATGGTGAAGGATTCGTTCGCCGACCAGTCCTTCCTGCAGGGCAAGCCGCTGGTGGCGGTCAACTCGATCAACTGGGCCCGCATCATGGCGCAGGTGGTGTACTACTTCTATGCCGCCGTGCAGTTGGGCGGACCGCACCGCACGATGCAGTTCTCGGTGCCGACCGGTAATTTCGGCGACATCTTTGCCGGCTATGTGGCGAAGCGCATGGGCTTGCCGGTCGGGCAGCTGATTATCGCCACCAACCGCAATGACATCCTGCACCGATTCATGAGCGGCAACAAACTCGAGAAGACCGAACTGATGCACACGCTGTCGCCAAGCATGGACATCATGATCTCCAGTAATTTCGAACGCATGCTGTTCGAACTGCACGACCGCGACGGCGCGGCCATTGCGCAGTTGATGGAGGATTTTAAAAACGGACCAGTGTCGATCGAGTCGGCGCGCTTCGCCAAAGCCCGCGACCTGTTCGCGAGCCTTGCAGTCGATGACGAACAGACCTGCCAGACGATCGCCGCTGTGCTGGCCGAGAGCGAATACCTGCTCGACCCGCATTCGGCCATCGGCGTCGAGGCTGCGCGCCGCTGCCGCAAGTCGAAGGACTTGCCGGTGATCACGCTGGCTACTGCGCATCCGGCGAAATTCCCGGACGCGGTGCGCAAGGCAGGTTACCCGCAGGATCCGCCGTTGCCGCTGCACATGCAGGACCTGTTCCAGCGCGAGGAGCGCTGTGCCGTGCTGCCGAAAGACCTCAAGGCAGTGCAGCAGTTCATGGCGGCCCATATCCGGCCCTGATGCCATGACCATGGCGCGCAGCGACCACACGCCTGTCCTGCGCAGTTTGCCATGCTGGCTGTGGCTGTTTGCCGCAGGCTGGATCGCGCTGGCGGTGTACTGGCAATGGCTGGTGCACAGCGATGGCATCTTCGGCGAGATGTGGGACACGCTGCCGGCTTTCCGCGAACTGCCTGCAATGTCGCTCGCCGATATCGGGCGTGAACTGCTGCGCAAGTACGCGCTGGTGCATATCCTTGCGCTGCCCAAGCTCGGCTTCTGGGCCGACTTTGCCTATTTCGGTGCTAGTGGCCGTTTCACGCGCTCGGCGACATTCATCGCGATGGCGCTGTGTTTTGCTGTTGCGGTGACCATCGCGATCCGGGAATACCGCCGGCCGGTGGCTTGCCTGTTGCTGGGTCTGGTGCTGTTTTTCAATGGCTGCCAGACATTTGTTATCAACTGGGAATCCCTGCTGCAGTACTACCTCGCGATTTTCTTCGCGCTGCTCGCCTTCCTGCTGTATGACGTCCGGCCTCGACGCCTGGGCTGGCCTGCCCTGTGCCTGTTGCTGGCAGCCTTGTCTTGCGGCTCCAGTATTGCTGCGATTGGCGGTTTCAGTTGCATGCTGCTCGTGCGCGCCTGGCATGGCGAGCGACTGTCTCGCGCCGCGTCAGGAACTTTTGCTGTCTTTGTGCTGCTGATGGTCTGGCTGCTGTGGCCGGAACCCAACACAACCCTGGTGCTGGACAATCCCGGGCCGTTTTTCTGGAATGCGCCAAACCTGCTGCTGCAGTACCTCGCTTATCCATTCAGTGCCTGGGGCGACCTGCGCTGGCTTGGCGCCATCGTGTTGCTGGCGGTCGCAGTGGTGGCATGGCATGTGGTGGTGCTGCCGCGCGGCACGACAGGCGATTTCGTGTTGCTGGCGTTTTTCCTGCTCGGCGGCACGATTGTGCTGGGGCGCTACCCGTTGATGGGCATCGATGGCGACGTGATGCGCTACTACGGCTTCATGACGCCGTTGTGGTATTTCCTGTTGCTGCGTTTGCTGCGGGTGTCAGCTCGCCTTTTCCTGGCAGTGGCCGTGCCATTCTCTGTGCTGGTGGTGGTGGCCGGTCTGGCGGCTGTGGTCGTCACCGCGAATCTCGGCCAGAAAATGGAACTGGCGCGCATCGTGGCGCTGAACGGCAATGTCCGCCACTTTGCCAGCCAGCGGCTGGATGCCTTGCGTGGACTGCCGGCCAACCTGGAGAACAGCCGTGATTACCTGCGCGAGCGCCGGATGGATATCTACCACGGCCTGTTGTCAGAGGTGCCGGCAACGGAGCAGCAGTGCCATGCGCGTCTCGTGCGGCAGGGCAATACGACCAAGGGTACATTCACGGATTACATCCTGCAGGAAGATGCCGGCAATGCTTTTCCCATTACTCGCCTGTACCTGGCGGATGAGCGCGGCGCTGTGCAGTTCTACGGCGCCGCCTTTGCTGCTGTCCTGCATCTGGAGGGTTGGGGCATTGCGTTGAAGTCGGTGCGCGCGTCTGACTGGCCGCTGCTGCTGCCGGTGTCGCTGTTGCCGCAGGAAATGCGCCGGCTGTACCTGCACCTCCCTCGCGAAACCGGCCTGGACAGCCTGCCCAGCTGGGCAACCGACGGCCGCGGGCAGTGGTGCAGGTTGGCGATCGTGCGCTAGCGCGGTTCGAGGATGAACAGCGGGATGTGACGCACGCCTTCGGTGCGTGCCCGGTATTCGTCAAAATCTGCGTAGATGGCCGTCAGTTTTGGCCACAGCGCTTTTTCTTCGTCTTCGCTCGCCACGCGGGCACGCATCATGCGGTTGCGCGGGCCGATCTGGATTTCACATTCCGGTGTTTTCTGGAGGTTGAACATCCAGGCCGGCGGCGTTGACATGCCGCCTTTGGAAGCAGCGATGACCACGCGATCGCCATCTTCAATGAACAACAGTGGCGTGCGACGGATCTCACCGGACTTGTGGCCCATGCTGGTCAGGATCGCCACGGGTGCGCCGAGGAATTTGTTCCACACGCGGCCGCCGGTGGCGCGGTAAACGGACACCTGCCATTTGCCGATGTTCTTGATCAGCCAGGTGCCGAACTTTTCCTGGCGTTCGCTGTAGGGTTTGAAGTTTTTCATGGGGATCTCCTGTTGGTTCAGCAGCGGGCGAGTTCGGACCGCATCGCGTCGATCACGGCCTTGTAATCCGGCTTGTTGAAAATCGCGGAGCCGGCGACAAACGTGTCGGCACCGGCGCGGGCAATCTCCGCAATGTTTTTCTCGCTGACGCCGCCATCGACTTCAAGGCGGATGTCATGGCCACTGGCATCGATCAGGGCGCGCACCTCGCGCAGCTTGTCGAGTGTGGATGGAATGAAAGACTGGCCGCCGAAGCCGGGGTTGACCGACATCAGCAGGACCATGTCGAGCTTGTCCATCACGTACTTCAGGCATTCGGGTGACGTGGCCGGGTTCAGCACCAGGCCGGCCTTGCAGCCGCCGCTGCGGATGAGTTGCAGGGAACGGTCGATGTGTTCGGATGCTTCCGGGTGGAAGGTGATATAGCTGGCGCCAGCCTCGATGAAGTCGCCGATGATGCGGTCGACCGGCCGCACCATCAGGTGTACATCGATTGGCGCCTGTACGCCATACTGTCGCAGGGCCTTGCAGACCATCGGGCCGATGGTCAGGTTCGGCACGTAGTGGTTGTCCATCACGTCGAAATGCACCACGTCGGCGCCTGCGGCCAGCACGCGGTCGACATCCTCACCCAGGCGGGCGAAGTCGGCCGAGAGGATCGAGGGGGCTATCCAGAAATCACGCATCGCAGTGGCTCCGGTCTGGCAGTGGCCAGCTATCACAGGGTGGTGAATTGTAGCAGTATCAATGCCCTGTATTTACAGGGGTTTTGTGCCGGCTGACCTTCTGCCCGTAATCCCTGTATGATCGTTAAACAGACATCAGTGGAGGGCCGTGGGCCGTGGCGCGCATTGCAATCATCAAACCGTTGTACCGGATGACACTGACAGTAGCCCAACTGTGTGGTGAGCTGGTGGCTGCTGGCCATGAGCCGCTGGTCGTGTTTTTCAAGAAGCAGCAACTGGTGCCACTGACTGAATTCGACCCGGCGGTATACGATTCAGGCGATGTGCCAATGCGCGGCTTTTTCATCGGCAAGAACGGGCTGACAGTCAGTGATACCGCTGCCTGGAAGCGCGTGCAGAAAGGCGAGATGAACAAGCTCATCAACCTGCTGAAAGAATTCAAGCCGGATGCGATCGGTTTCAGCTCGCTGAGCAACAGCATGACCCTGTGTGCCGACATGACGGCCGAATTGCGCAAGCACTTCAATGTGCCATTCCTCTGGGGTGGCACCGGGCCGACGCTGGAGCCGGACAGGTCGATGGAATCGGCTGACCTTGTCTGCGTGGGTGAAGGCGAGGAAGTGATTGTCGAGATAGGCGACCGCCTGGATCGTGGCGAGTCGCTCAATGGTATTGCCGGCACCTGGAGTCGCCTGCCGGATGGCAGTATCGAAAAGAACCCGAAGCGGCCGGTTTCCGACCTGGAAAAAATCGCGGTACCGAACTGGGATGACAAGCATTACGCCTTCATCAACGGGCCATTTTTCTTTCACCCCTTCAAGGCCGGTTCGCGGCTGGAAGACACGTCCTACCAGATCATGACGCAGCGCGGCTGTCCGTTTTCCTGCTCGTTCTGCGTCGAGAGCGTGTACCAGCGCGATTTCGGCAAGAAGGACTCGTTGCGCCGCATGTCACCGCAGAAAGCCATCCGTGAGCTGGTGCATGCGAGGGATGTGCTGGGTTACACATCGGTCACTTTCATGGACGATGTGTTCACGGTGAACCCGCGCTGGCTCGACGAGTTCCTGCCACTGTACAAGGAAAAGGTCGGGTTGCCGTTTTTCTGCTACACCTACCCGACCACTCACACGCCCGAACTTTTGCGCAAGCTGAAGGACGCCGGTTGCATGGCGATGGCAATGGGTGTGCAATCTGGCAGCGAGCGCATCCTGCACGATGTCTACGAGCGCAAGACCAATATCGCCCGCATCGTCAAATCCGCGCAGGACATTGTGGACTCCGGCATCCATGCCACCTTCGACATGATCCCGATGACGCAGTTCGACCGCGAGGAAGACCTGCAGAGCACTTTTGAGCTGTTGCTGCAGATCCCGAAGGAAATGGACGCGTCGTTCTGGGGTGAGATGGCGTATTTCCCGAATTACCCGATCATGGACAAGTTCAAGGACGAGCAGTTGCTGGCATCGTCCGGCAAGCTCGACTTCTCGGTCTATGAGTACTATTTCAAGATGTTCGAGCTGACGCGCACGGCGATGCCGGTGGAGCAGATCAAGGCCATTGCGGCCGACCCGCGCTACCGCGCCGATCACAACCTGCTCAACGAGTTCATGCGCGACGAATTCCACATCGTGCCATCGTACGGCACGCTGATTGCCGAGGCGCAGGCCAAGCTTTCCTGAACGTCAGTCCGGTGTGTGGCGGGTGATCGCGTGCCCGCCGAAACCCTCGCGCATCTTCGCCAGCATCCTGTTGCCGAAGTCGGCCTTGCCCTGGCTGGCGAAGCGCATCATAAGGGCGAGGCTCATCACCGGTGCCGGCACACCCTGTTCGATCGCTTCCAGCGCCGTCCAGCGGCCTTCGCCGGAATCCGCGACGTATGGCGCGACACTGTCGAGTTGCTGGTCCTGTTGCAGGAAATCACCGCACAAATCCAGCAGCCAGCTGCGCACGACGCTGCCGTGGCGCCACAGTTCCGCGATGGCGGCGAGGTCGAGGTTGAAATCCTCGCGCCCTTTCAGCAGCGCGAAACCTTCGGCATAGGCCTGCATCATGCCGTACTCGATGCCGTTGTGGACCATCTTGGTGAAATGGCCGCTGCCGGTCGGGCCGGTGTGCAGCCAGCCGCGATCTGCGGCCGGCGCGAGCGCCTGCAGCACCGGTTGCAGCACGGCAAGCGCCTCTGCGGCACCGCCGGCCATGATGCAGTAGCCGTTTTCCAGGCCCCAGATGCCGCCGGAGACTCCGGCATCGACAAAGTGGATGCCGTATGCGCCAATCTGCTGCGCGCGGCGCAGCGTGTCCTGGAACCAGGAATTCGCGCCATCGACGAGGATGTCGCCGGGCGACAGCAGCGGCAGCAGCTGGTCGATGTGCTGTTGCGTCGCATCCCCGGCCGGCAACATCAGCCAGACAATGCGCGGTGACGGCAGGGATGCGACAAGGTCGGGGATCGCGTTGTGTGGGATCACGCCGCACTCGCTCGCCAGCGACGCGCTAACGGCGGGGTTGCGGTTGTGCGCGTGCACGATGATGCCGTGGCGGCACAGCCGGCGCGCCATGTTGCCGCCCATGCGGCCGAGCCCGACCAGTCCGAGAGTCGTCATTGCCAGCTCCTGCAGGTCAGCCCGCCTGCCATTGCGGTTTGAGGGATTGTGGCGCCATCGCGCGCAACAGCCGCAGGATGCCGTCTTTCCAGTCTACGCGCGAGACCGGTTCACTGCCGAGGATTTCCTGTAGCCTGGACAAGTCGGGCACCAGGCTGCCGAAGGCTGTCGGCTGCGCGTCGAACTTCGCTTCGAAACCGGTCAGCTCGCTGATCCAGGCGCACCATTCCTCGATGCTGACGACCTGGCCGCCGCCCCAGTTGACGATAGTGCCTTCAGGGCTGGCCGCTGCCAGCAGGTAGGGAATGTGGCGGCAGTAGTCGTCGGCATGCAGCGGCGCGTACTGGTTGGGTTGCTCGGGATGCACGGTAACCGGCACCTTGTTCTGCATCATCAGTGTGTGCCAGAACGGCCAGCCGCCGTTGTCGCCATAGGGCACTGACAGGCGCGCGATCGTGAGTGGCACGCCGTGTTCCTGTGCGGCAAAACGCACCACTGTTTCCTGCGCGATCTTGCAGATGCTGTAGGTGGGCAGCAGGGCGCGGTGGTTGTCGCCGAGCGGTGCGGTTTCCGGCAGCACGGCGTGGCCGGCGTACTGGTACACGCCGGTCGTCGAGCATTGCAGGAAAGCCTTCGCGCGTTTGC
>CALMIC010000198.1 GCA_937864065.1 uncultured Cellvibrionales bacterium
GGCACTTGCCGGCACCGGCCGTGCTGTCGATGCCTTTCGGCGGCAAACCGGCAAAAGCATCGGCGCGGTTTTTCTCACGATCGGCAAGGATCATGTCCGCTGCGCGTTCGGCCACGGCCACGGTCGGCGCATGCGTGTTGCCGGAAATCAGGTTCGGGAAGATCGAGGCATCCACCACACGCAATGCATGCAGGCCGTGCACCTTCAGTTCGTTGTCGACCACGGCCAACGGATCGTCGGCAGAGCCCATCTTGCAGGTGCCGACCGGGTGGTAGACGCTGCCGCCCTTCTCGCGCGCATACTGCAGGATCTGCTCGTCAGTTTGCACCTGCGCACCGGGCAGCAGCTCCTTGGTGGCAATCTCGGCAAACGGCGCGGCGGCGTAGATCTTGCGCTGCCACTTGATGCCCTCGACGATGCGGCGGCAATCGTCTTCATGCGTGAGGTAGTTGTAGAGGATTTTCGGCGGCGCTTTCGGGTCACTGCTGCGGATATGCACATGGCCGCGCGATTTCGGGCGCAACACACACACGGTGGAATTCACGCCCGGCTCGGCAGAAGGCACCATGTTGCCCTTGTCATCCATGTCGCCGGCACCCGGCGTGAAATGGATCTGGAAAGTCGGCCGCGTCTCGCCTTCACCGCGGAAAAACGCGCCGATGTTGGCTGCGGGAAACGCGAGCACACCGGTCTTGCCGAAGATGTACTTGAACAGGCTCATCACCACGCGCGGGAACTGGCCATCCTCACTGATGGTGGGCGGGTTTTTCACGCCGTGCTGCACCTGCACGTGGTAGTGGTCCTGCAGGTTCTCACCGACACCGGGCAACTCGTGCTTCAACTCGATGCCATTGGCTTCGATCACGTCACGCCGGCCGACGCCGGACAATTCAAGCAGCGCCGGCGAATTCAATGCACCCGCCGCAAGAATCACTTCCTGCATCGCCGCGGCTTCCTGCAGCTGGCCGTTCTTGTCCAGGTAGTGCACACCGATGGCGCGCGTCTTGTGGAACAGGATCTTCGCAGCCACCGCGCCGGTGACGATGACCAGGTTCTTGCGTTTCTGCACATCCTTGCCGAGGAATGCCGCAGCTGCGCTCCAGCGCCTGCCGTTCTTCTGGTTCAGCTGGAAGTAACCCACGCCTTCCTGCTGCTCGCCGTTGAAGTCATCGGTGCGCGGGATGCCGGCAGCTTGCGCGGCGCGCAGGTAGTAATCCGATTGCGGGTACTCGGTGCGGCAGCCGGTCACGTTCAGCTCGCCACCCTTGCCGTGGTAGCGGCTCGCCTCGCCCAGCTCGAAGTTCTCGCCCCGGCGCCAGTAGGGTAGCAAGGTCTCGTAGTCCCAGCCGGCGCAACCGGGCTGCTGCGCCCACTGGTCATAATCCTCACGCTGGCCGCGGATATAGACCATGCCGTTGATCGAACTGCAGCCGCCGAGCACGCGCCCGCGCGGCGAGTGGATCGGCCGGTTGTTGCAGCCGGGCTCCGGCTCCGAGTAGTAGACGTTGGTGTCTTTCGGGTCATGGATCAGCTTGATGAAACCGATCGGCATGTGGATCATCGGGTTGGTGTCCTTGTTGCCCGCTTCCAGCAGCAAGACACGGATATTGCTGTTGCGCGACAGGCGGTTGGCGAGCACGCAGCCGGCCGAGCCGGCGCCGACGATAATGTAGTCAAACTGGTTATCGAGCATGGTGTCTTGTTCCAGGTAGTCCAGCGAATGCGAACGATTTAACCCCAGCACCGCCGGGCGGGCAATGGGCGATTGTGCTGACCGGGCCGGTCAGTGGATGCCATCTTCCAGCATCACACCGATACTGAAGCGCGACACGTTCTCGTCATAGTCCAGCAGGCTCTCGCCATGGCCGTTGAACAGCTGCACATGCCAGCGGAAATAGCGTGTCAGCGGGTAGCTGTAATCGAGCTGCACGGCACCCTTGCCGTCCGATTCCCAGTAGTTGCGGGTCATCAATGTCAGGCGGTGGTCCTGCCAGCGATAGCCGCCCCGCAGCTCACCGTGGCCGAGGTAGGTGGTGATATCCGGGTTGTCGTCATCCTCACCATCCTCCGGCAGGCGCCACCACGGCCTGACCGACAACCAGGCATTGCCGTGCTCGAACAGGAACTCGCTGTACAGGCGGTTCCAGCTGCGCGAGTAGCCGGGGCCGCGGCCGTTCGACTCGTGCTGCGCCCCGAAACGCCAGGCAATGAAACGGGCATCGCCCCAGCGCCAGTCCAGCGGCATCTCAAGGAACAGCTCCGGCGAGTAGTCGTTCTCGCGAAACGGGTTCGAGTAGTCATTGTCATACACCTGCCAGAATGACGTTTGCGTGTAGGCAAAATAGATGTCGATATCGCGGCCAAGCAGGTCATCTTCCAGCTTGCTCTTGAAGCTGATCTGGTACTTGGCTTCCTGGTCCTTCGGTGACTGGTCATCGAAGCCGGGGCTGCCGCCGCGCTGGATGCCGACTGGCAGGATATAGGTGGCCTGGTGCGGCTGGATGAGGAAGCGTTCGCTGTCGCGCTCACGTTGCTGGTAATCGCGCATCGCCTCGGCAGCACTGCCGCTTGCGCTCGCCGACTGACACTGCGCCTGTAACTGCGCGACGGTGGTCTCGGGCGCAGCACTGCGCAAGCGTTCAAGCAGGCAATCCTGCTCAGCACGCGAGTAGACGCGCTCGGAAGACAACTCCCCCGCTGCCGCCGCCAGGGCTGGCAACAGGGCAAGGCAAAGCAGTAGCACACGCATGGCACACCTCATCGAAAGCGCCGTATATTCCCCGATTTTCGCCAGCCGACCAAGGCAACTACACTTCAATCAAGCTTGAGCAGCGGAGACGCGTCATGGGCATTGCCAACTATTTCGACAGCGACCCCAATTTCACCGAACAACAGGAAGCCGAGCTGGTGCGGCTGACCAGCGCCCTGCGCCGCATCATCGACTGCAATGTGAAGCTCAATGCACCACTGGACACGCTGACGCGGCTGGCCAACGATGCCGAGGCGATGCTGGCGACGATGGAGCCGTACAGCAGCGTGCGCCCGATTGCGGCACATAACAAGGTGTTCAAGCCGGACGATGTGAACTGGTCGGCGCCCTACAGCCCGGTGGTCGGCCGCTGCAACCCGCTCTCGCCGCCCATGCAGATGATGCTGGAAGACAACAAGGCCGTGAGCCTTGCCACGTTTGGCGACCCGTACGAAGGCCCGCCGAACTGCGTGCACGGCGGCATCGTCGCGCTGGCCTGGGACCATGTCATGGCGCTGTCGAACATGCTGATCAATGCGCGCGGCCCGACGGCGTGGCTACATGTCGACTACCGCAAGCCAACCCCGCTCTACACCCCGTTGCGTTTCGAGGCGTGGATCGACCGCGTCGAGGGCAAGAAGATTTTTGTCAAAGGCGTGTGCTACGCCAATGGCGAGGTCGTGACGGAAGCCAACGGCCTGTTCATCAACACCGTGATCAAGAACATCGGCGTGGAAGAGGAAATGCTGCGCCAGCAAGTGCTGCGCGGCAAACCGGAGCATCCCGATGAGCGACACCCGTTACATCCC
>CALMIC010000199.1 GCA_937864065.1 uncultured Cellvibrionales bacterium
GACCGGCTCTTCGACGACCGGCTCTTCAAGCAAGACCACTTCCTCGACCAGCGGCAGGCTCGCTGCTGGTTCTTCGGCGATTTCAGCCACTTCAGCCACTTCAGCCACGGCGGCTACACCCGGCAGTTCGACCGCCATCGCTTGCGGCTGCTCACCCGCTGCCAGCGCGCGGCCCTGGCCGACGCCGGCAAGGATCGCATCCTGGTACTGCAGGATCTGCGCGAACAGCGCACTGTCGGCCGGGCCGACAAAGTGCTCCAGCTGTGTCTCGAGGTCGTGCGCCAGCGATCCGAGGCCAGTCAGGCCCGCCATGCGCGCTCCGCCTTTCAGCGTGTGCAGGTTGCGGCGCAGTGCGTCGGCAAAGCTGTTGTCTTCCGGCGCTTGCTGCCAGTCGGCCACCAGCTGCTCCAGCTCCTCGACCAGGTCGTTCGCTTCCTCGAGGAAAATCTCGAGCAGTTCGGGCTCGATGTCGTCGCTGTACTCCAGGATGCCACCGGCTGGCGCGAGGCCCTGTTCCGCGACTTCTTCGGCCATCTCCCCGGCCAACGGGTCTTCGAGCAGAGCCACTTCCTCGACCAGCGGCACCTCCTCGAGCAGCGGCACTTCCTCAAGCAGCGGCACTTGTTCTGCTGCATCGGCAAATTCGCTCGCGCAGTAGGCCGCGAGACGCTCTTCCATCGCCGCATCCTGGACGAGATCCTCGCTCGCCGCGAGCCGGTCCATGAAATCGATCAGGTTGTTGTGCGCTTCAATCGCCAGCGGCTCCCACGCAGCAAAGGCGCTGCGGCCGCTGCGTGCATGGGCATAGCACGGCGCAATCGCCCGGCACAGCGAAGCAATCGGCGGCAGGCCAGCCTCATCAGCACCGGCAGCCATTTCCTCCAGCTCGAACACGATGCGGTCGAGACCGCTGCCGTCGCCCGCTTCCTGCCACTGTGCCAGGCAAGGCGACACATCCATCAACGCATCCATCGTGTTGACGAGGAAGTCGTTGAAGCGTGTCGGATCCACCGTCGCCAGCACTGGAGCTTCCGCCTTCGTGGTGGCCTCGACCTCACCACCACCGGTGAGGCTCATGCGCAACGCGGCTGTGCGTTCGAGCAAGTCTGCGGAATGCGGCAACACGACGCGCTTGTGACGCTCGATGAGGCTGATGCCGTAGCGGATTTCCTGCACCACTTCCGCCAGCAGGTTGGTGAACTCGTCGCCGACCTTGATCTGGTAGGCGCGCAATTCCTTGACGAATTTCTCGAATGGCGTGGCCAGGTCAGCAATCGGCGTGACTTCAGCCATATGCGCGCTGCCCTTCAGCGTGTGCAAGGCGCGCTGCAATGGATCGGTGGTTTCCACCGCAATCGGCGATTGCTCCCGCGCATAGGCGATCCACTCGTCAGCCACTTCGAGCAGGCTTTCAGCTTCGCTGGCAAAGATTTCCCACAAGGTGGCATCGAAATCTTCATCCATTTCTTCCGGTTCGGCCGGCTCCGCCAGCGCGGGCGCTTCCTCAATGGCCTCCAGCACCGGCGGCTCGGCCATGGCGACTTCCTCTTCGGCCAGCACCGGCGCTTCCAGCGATGGCAGCGGCTGGCCGGCAGCGACAGCAAACGCAGCATCGTAGAGGCGCTGCGACAGGGCCGGCTGCGGGTCTACCTTGCGCTGGCTGAACGCCTGGATCATCGACGGGATCTTTTCGACCACCCGGTCAATGATGAGACAGACATCCGCATTCGGCTCGATGGTACCGTCAATGATGCGGTTCAGCATGTTCTCGACTGACCAGGCCAGCTCACCGACCTCAAGCGCTTTCGCCATACGGCCACTACCCTTCAGGGTGTGGAAACCGCGGCGGAATTCAGTGAGCGCATTCTTGTCGGCAAAGTTCTCGCGCCATTGCGGGTAGTACTCGCGGATGGCCTCCAGGACTTCCTCGGCCTCCTCGATAAAGATTTCAGCGATTTCGTCATCGAGGTCCTCGACCTCAAGCGGCGCATCGATGTTTTCCGGCTTGGCAACCAAAGCCACTGCCTCAACCGGTTTCGCAACCGGTGGCGCTGCAATCGGCGCCACCACAAGTTCTTCTTGCTGTTCTTCCTCTTCCGCAAGTGCCATGCCGAAATCATGTACACCATCGATCTGCAACGGTGCAGACGGCGCGCCCTCCAGCTCGGCCAACTCTTCGTCGCTGAGCAGCGGGCCATCGTGAAAAGCCGGCGCCACCACTGTCTCGACACGGGTTTCTGCTGGCAGCACTTCTTCCTCTGCCACAGGCTCCGGTGCAACCGGCTGTTCGTCGAGTACCGGTATGACCGATTCATCGAGATGCTCGATCTCCGGCGCTTCTTCCAGGTACGCTGGCTGGACGCGGCGAATCACCGCAACGGCATAACCGAGGGAGGCGACGCTCGCCTCGGCCACGGCGAGCGTCTTGTCCTGGTCCTCAACCACATCTTCATCAAGGCATTCAAGGTAGTACTCAACGCTGGCAATGGCATCGGCCAGCGTATCCATGGACTTGAAGTCCGGCCTCACGTGGCCATCAATCAATTGCTCCTTGATGTAGCGGCCGCAGGCGCCGAGTATGCGCGCTGCGCGGCGCTGGTTGACGATCTCGAGGCCACCGCGCACGGCCTGCAACAGGTCCGGCAAGCTCTGCAGATGGGTGCTGTCCCATTGCGAGCCGATGTACTCGACGATAGCATCCTTCGCCTGCTCCAGGCCGTTATGGCACTCATGCAGCACGGTTTCCTGCGCGGTCAGCATCGCATGCGTCATGCTGCGCGGCGCTTCATCGTCATCCTGTTGTGACTCGCGGTTATAGCGTGCATTGAGATTGGCTTCGATCTCGATCAGGCCTGCCGCAGCCTCCATCAGCGTATCGGCGGAAGCCAGCACACCACTGCCGATCTGCGTGCGCAAGTCAGCCGCCATGTGCTCCATTTTCTTGCGCATGTCCGCGAGGCCCAGCACTGCCAGCGTATCGCTGGCCTGCTTGAACACAGCCACAGCCGGCACCAGTGCCTCGTTACTGGCTTCGCGCCCGTTAACATAGCTGTCGAAGATTTCCTTGACGCGCCGGAATTCCTCGGTGAGGGCAATCACCACCGACCGCATCGCTTCCGGGTCAGGTGCACCCAATGTCATCTCGTCATCACTGGCGCGCATGCCCGGCAGCGCCCGGTCAAGCTTGTACAGCTCACGCATGGCAACAATCTGCGGCGAATCTGCCTGGCTGCGCGCAATGTAGTAGAGCAGGTTCTTGATCAGCTCATCCGGCGTGAACTCGTCAAGGCTGGCCACGCCCAGCGTCGACATGTGGCGGATTTCCTTGTCGACGTGCCGCAACAGGTTGTTGATCGCAACACTGCCCGGGATACTGTCATTCTCGATACCTTCCACAACAGCCAGGCCGATATCCCACAGCGGCGCGCGCGCGGTACCCTGGCACACCTTGCGGAAGTTCTCGAATACCTTCTTCAGAGCCGGCAGGTGCTCATCAAAATTGCGGCTGCGCATGACACCAACCATCACGGTTTCGTACATATGGCGCAGCTTTTTCAATACATCGTGGAATTTTTCCTCATCGAAGCGCACACGCGGCCCCTGCACCTGCCGCGCAGCACGCATGTCCGGGGCAAACAGCTGGGTTTCGGTGAAAAGGTGCTCGCCGCGCACGGCGCGCAGGTCATTCAACAGCCCCATCAGCGAGGCCGGGTCATCACAACGGGCAGCCTTGACGCGCTCAAGGTAGACAGGCAGCTGCAGGATGGCGCGCATCAGCACTTCATTCGCATCGGCCGTGTTGACCACGGTGCGGTCGATCAGCGCCTGCGCCAGTTTTTCCATTTCTTCTGCCAGCAGCGCACCGCCATGCAGCTCTACCATCTGCAGGATGTTGAACACCTGATGGATGTGGTTGAGACAGAAGCGGATACGGGTGCTGTCTTCCGGATTGTTGACATACGCTTCCAGCGATTCGCTCGCCTGCTTCAGCGTTTCACCGATCTCCCCGGCAACCCAGTCGAGTGCGGTAAAATTGCGTTTCTCGGCCATAGCCAACTCCCGTCATCAATGCCGGCCGGTTTCCCGGCGCAGCGCAAAAACCGATTGTTATTTCACACAGACATAGGCCTGCACGGAATCATCGGCCACCGGTTCCAGCAGCGGATGTTCCCAATCCACGATTTCACCCAGGCCGATCACAAGGATGCCGCCTTTCTTCATGCGTTCGGCCAGGCTGTTCAGAATCTTGCGCCTGCGCCAACGCCGGAAATAGATCAGCATGTTGTTGCAGGAAATAATGTCCATTTTCACCAATGGCATCTTTTTCAGTTCGATCACATTGCCATTGGTGAAGCAAACGCGCTCACGCATCGCCGGCACGATCTGGCTGCGCAGCTGGTCATGGTCGCGAAAATAGCGTTCCCGGAACGGTGGCGGCACCAGGTCGAGCTTGCGCCGCGAATAGATGCCCTGCCGTGCAAAGTTGAGGGCGGGCATCGAGATATCCATGCCTGTCACACCCCAGTAGCTGTCCAGTGCCGCTGTCTCGAAACATTCATTGACGATCATCGCCAGTGTGTAGGGCTCCTCACCGGTGGCACAACCCACACTCCAGACATCAAAGGAATCAGCCAGGCTACCGGCGGCAATGCGCTGGTTGATATAGTCGCGGATGAAATCGAACGTCGGCATGTGGCGGAAGAAGCTGGTTTCCTTCACTACCAGCCTATCTACCAGCGTCGACCATTCCACGACGCTGGCGAGACCCTCGTGCAAGCTGTCGTAGTACTGGCCGAAACTGATATTGCCGAGCTCGCGCGTGCGTATGGTCAGCTGCGACTGCAGGAAAGCCTTTTGCTGCGGCACCAGGTGGATACCGGTGCGCTCTTCGAGCAGGCGGCGCCAGAGCGTGAATTCTTCCTCACCCAGTTCCGGCAAGGCCTGCATGCTCCAGCCTGCCGCACGGGGCTTGTCGCGTGAGGCATCCGGCGCTGGCGGAACGGGCGGGCGGGCTGTCATGGGCTCATGAACCGGAAAAGCGGATGCCGCAGCACAACATGGCCACGGCATCCCGGGTCATCAACTGAAGGACAGCCGCTCGTCCTCGGCTTCCAGCATGCCTGTATCACCGGCACTGCGCGCCTCTTCCGGCAGCTTGAAGCCCTGTACGGAATCGCGCAGGTCGACGGCCATCTCGGCGAGGTGCCCGATAGCGCGGGCGGTAGCGTTGGTACCGGCAGAGGTCTGCGAGGTGATTTCCTGGATGACGTTCATCGTGTTGGAAATATGGCCGGCAGAAGATGCCTGTTGGCGTGCAGCATTCGAGATGTTCTGGATCAACTCGGCGAGCGTGGTCGATACGTTCTCGATTTCTTCCAGTGCCACACCGGCGTCCTGCGCCAGGCGCGCACCGCGTACCACCTCGGCAGTGGTCTGCTCCATCGAGGCCACCGCTTCGTTGGTATCCGTCTGGATGGTTTTTACCAGCGCCTCGATCTGTTTCGTGGCCGCTGAAGAACGTTCTGCAAGGCGCTGTACCTCGTCCGCTACCACCGCGAAGCCGCGGCCTGCATCACCGGCCATAGAGGCCTGGATTGCGGCGTTAAGTGCGAGGATGTTGGTCTGGTCGGCGATGTCGTTGATGAGCGATACGATGTCACCGATTTCCTGGGAAGATTCACCGAGACGCTTGATACGCTTCGAGGTTTCCTGGATCTGTTCGCGGATGTTATCCATGCCCTGGATCGTGTTCTGTACGACTTCGGCGCCCTTGTTCGCAATGGATACCGAGCGTTCTGCTACCGCAGCCGATTCGGCGGCGTTGGCAGATACCTGGTCGATCGTCACAGCCATTTCATTGACCGCCGCAGAGGCGCCGGCAATTTCCTGCGCTTGGTGTTCGGAAGCTTCAGCGAGGTGCAAGGCAGTGCTCTGCGTTTCCTGGGCGGCAGACGATACGCGCACAGCCGTATCGTTGATTCGCGACACGAGTACGCGCAGCTGGTCGATCGTGAAGTTGATAGAGTCGGCAATCGCGCCGGTGAAGTCCTCGGTTACCGTGGCGGTAGTTGTCAGGTCACCATCAGCCAGGTCGGCCAGTTCGTCGAGCAGTCGCAGGATAGCTGTCTGGTTGCGCTCGTTTTCGGATTCCTGCAGGTGCAGGCGGCTGCCGCCGGCGCGGATCTGGATGACGGCAATCGCAATCATGACAAACAGCGAGATACCCGATGCACTCAGGAACACAATGTTCCACTTCCTGGCATCCGGCAGCTCACTGGCATCCGCGCTCAGGGTAGACAACTCGAGGAACAGCGCTGATGCATCATTGAGCATAACGCTCTCGGCCGCCTGGCGCGTCGCTGCAAACGATTCCTTGGACACTGCAATGGTATTGACAGACTCGGTCACAAACTTGAACAGGCTCGCCACCTCGTTCAGTGACTGCACTACCTCGGGTACGAACACGCGGTCGATGTTCAGGTCCTTGTCGCCTTGTTGCATCGCCTTCAGCACGCGACCGAACATCAGGGCATCTTCACGGAACTGCTCGGCAGCTTCCTGGGCATCATCACCACCCGCCACCAGCTTCTCGATATTGCGGGCAATGCGTTCGGCACGCCAGGACTGGGCACGCGCTTCAGCCACCTGGCTGGCAGGGGCTGCGTTCTGGATAAGCCCCTCGACCACCGCATCATATTCTTCCTGGAGCTGCGGGATCGTCTGGCCGAGGCGGGAGGCCACGTCGCTGACGAGCAGGATCGTTTCACGGTTCTTGTAGACAGTCTCGGTATTGAGCTTCAACCTTTCCCACACTTCGCGCACAGTGGCAATCTGTTCAGGCAAGGCTTTCAACACAGCCTGGTTTTCCTCGCCAGACAGTTCCAACCACAGCTGGTTCATGTCTGTGAGGGTTTCATTCATTTCCTCAAAGCTGAGTTCGGTGCCGCCCACAGCGGAGCGGGTCGAATCCACCAGTCGGTTACTGGTGGAGCGCATGTCGTCACTCTGTTTCAGCAGGCGTTGTATGTCGGCATTGTTCTGCTGGATCTTGATCGCCGCCAGCACAACCACCACCAGCGACACCGCCAGGATACCGATCAGCAGCGCCAGCGTCGGATTTGACCTCAGGCTGGCTATCACACTTGTTTTTTTGCTCATACTGAAACTCCAACCCCTGTTTTGAAATGCCCTGTTTTGTTGAAAAAAAAACCAACCCTGCTCCTGTCTGGCCTACCCTGCCAGTGCGGCCTGGTAGAACCGCTCATCCTGGATCAATGACCACGGGCTGAATACGATCCAGTCTCGCCCGTTTTCCTCGCGAAAACTGCCCTGCAGGAAAGGCACCATCGCGTCGTATTCAATCCCGGCCATTTCCGGGGCATAGCTGTCAACCGGGAAGTGCTGCATGCCGAGGACGCCATCAACGATCAAACCGCTGTAGATATCGCCCTTCTCCACCACCAGCACACGGCGGTTGCGGCGCGCGGCTTCCAGGCGACCACCGAGATAGGCAGCCAGGTCTGTCAAAGGCAGCAACCGGCCGCGCACATTCGCGAGACCCGGTATCCAGCTGTGCACACCGGGCAGGGGCGTGTAATGCGGCAAATCCAGCATCTCCACCACTTCGCCCATCGGCGCCACGAAACGGCGACCGAACAGCACAAAACCGATACCACTCCAGTGCGGCTTGATGTCTATCTGGGCAGGCAATCCCTTGGCGGTGTTGCGCGCCGTGGCGGCCACATCCTGCAAGGTCTTGAATGCTCTGGAGGATTCACTCATGGGTCGTTACTCGTCGCGGCTCAGAAAAGAATCGCGCCTTGCATGACCTGGTTGACCGAGTCGACCAGCTTCTTCTCGTCAACCGGTTTGACCAGGTAACCCTTGGCGCCCTGGCGCTTGCCCCACAGCTTGTCGGTCTGCTGGTCCTTGGTCGTGACGATGATCACCGGGATATGCGCGGTTTCCTTCGCCTGCGTGAGCTGGCGGGTGGCCTGGAAGCCGTTGAGGCCCGGCATCACCACGTCCATCAACACCAGGTCGGGCAGGTGTTTCTTGGCGGTGGCCACACCATCCACACCGTTATCCGCCTTGAGCACCTCGAAGCCGTTCTTCTTCAGGGCCGTTTCCATCTTGTAGGTTTCTGTCGGCGAATCATCAACTATCAATACGGTTGCCATGCTGTTCCTCGAAATCTCGGACTAAGCTTTGCTGGAAAATCGACAGACTGCCGCGTCAGTCGCCGGTCGGGGCGCTGACGTGGGTGTGTTGCTCGATCGCCGCGAGCAATTCGTTCTTGCTGAAAGGCTTGGTCAGGTACTGGTCGGAGCCGACGATCCGTCCTTTCGCCTTGTCGAACAGGCCGTCCTTGGAAGACAGCATGATGACTGGCGTGTTCTTGAACTCGCTGTTGTTCTTGATCAGGGCACAGGTCTGGTAGCCGTCCAGGCGGGGCATCATGATGTCGACGAAGATGAGGTCAGGGCGGGTATCGGCAATCTTGGCCAGCGCATCGAAACCATCCGTTGCCGTCACCACCTTGCAGCCTGCCTTTTCCAGCAAAGTCTCCGCCGTGCGGCGGATCGTCTTGCTATCGTCAATGATCATGATGGTCAGGTCTTCGAACTTGTCAGCCATGCTTTAGCCCTTTTTGCTGCCGGTCGCGATACCAGGACTGCTGCGCGCCGGCTTGTTGATTCTTGTCATTGGATGCCTTCCGGGAAAACCCCGTCCGGATTGTCCCGACAGTGCTTCCGGCCCTTGGATAACAGGCCACGGCAACTTTTAACACAGATTTCAGGACTAATCCACAAGCACCGGAAATCACGGAAGATTTGCCTCGTGAAACTGTGCGCCCGGTCTTGCTTTGCCTCTGGCGAGTCCGTAAGTTATCGGCCAGCCCCGCCGCAGGCACCGCAAACAGGCACCTTTTCCCATGCACGCAACCCCCACGCGCAAGCTGGCCGTGGTCATGGATCCCATCCATGCCATCCACTACAAGAAAGACACGACACTGGCCATGCTGTGGGCGGCACAGGAGGCCGGCTTCGCCCTGTTCTACATGGAGCTGCCCCACCTGTTGTTGCGCGGCGGCGAGGTGCACGGCCTGTTGCACCCGCTGCAGGTGTTCCGCGACCCGGCGCGCTGGTTTGCCCTGGGCGAACCCGTCGAGACGCCGCTGGCGGAGCTGGACGTGATCCTGATGCGCAAGGATCCCCCGTTCGACATGGACTACATCTATGCCACCTACCTCCTGGAGATGGCCGAAGCAGCCGGCGCGCTGGTGGCCAACCGCCCGGCCAGCCTGCGCGACTGCAACGAGAAACTGTTCGCCGCCCGTTTCCCGCAGTGCTCGCCAGAGTTGCTGGTCAGCAGCGATGCGGCCACGTTGCGCGCCTTCCAGCGCGCCCACGATGACATCGTGCTGAAACCGCTCGACGGCATGGGCGGACGCTCCGTGTTCCGCGTGCGGCCCGGCGATGACAATATCGGGGTCATCATCGAGACGCTGACCGGCCACGGCCGCCACCCGATCATGGCCCAGCGCTACCTGCCGGCCATCGCCGACGGCGACAAGCGCATCCTGCTGATCGACGGTGTGCCGGTGTCCCACTGCCTGGCCCGCATCCCGATGAGCGGCGAGAACCGTGGCAACCTCGCCGCCGGCGGCCGCGGCGAGGTGCGCCCGCTGACCGACAGCGACCGCTGGATCGCAGCCCAGGTCGGCCCCGAACTGCGCCGGCGCGGGCTCTATTTCGTCGGCCTGGACGTGATCGGCGACAAGCTCACCGAAATCAATGTGACCAGCCCCACCTGCCTGCGCGAGATCGAAGCGGCCACCGGCGAGCCGATCGCCGACCGCTTCATCGCCTGCCTGCAACAAAAGCTCGACGAACGGCAGCAGGGCGCGCCGCTGTGAGCAAACGCAAGGGCAAGCGCAACAAGCCGGAGCTGGGCAGCCTGGACGTCAATACCAGCGGCAGCACGGCGGTGGATACGCGCGACCGGCTCGGTTTCACCGCATTTGTCGCCTTGCTCGTGCACGCCGTGGTCATCCTCGGCGTGACGTTCTCGGCCTATAGCCGGCACAAGGCTCCATCGACCATCGAAGTCACCCTTGCCCAGTCCGCCGAACCGACACCGCCCGAGCAGGCCGACTACCTCGCCCAGCACAACCAGCAGGCCAGCGGTACCCTCGAGAAGAAGGCAGAGCTGACCACGGACAAGCGCGCGGACTTTGCCGACACCACCATCCGCGAAGTGAACCCGGAATTGCAGAAACGCAAGGTCGTCAACGAGGTGGTGGAAAACGAGCAGGTGGTGACGACCAGCAAGCAGACCGCCCAGCGCGTAGCCCAGGACAAACCCACCAAGGAGCAGCAAAAGCGGCGCGAGAAAGGTGGCAAGGATGAAGAGGACACGGTCCCGAATAACGAGATTGCCAGCCTCAAGGCCAAGCTGGCGCAGCAGCGTCAGGCCTATGCCAAGCGGCCACGCATCAAGACCATCACCTCGGTAGCTACACGTGCCAGCGTCGATGCCGAATACCTGAACCTGTGGCAGGAGCGCATCGAGCTGATCGGCAACCTGAACTACCCCGAGGAAGCGCGCCGGCAGAAACTGTACGGCCAGTTGCGGCTGATGGTGTCACTGCTGCCGGACGGCACAGTGCACAAGATCGAGATCCTGCACTCCTCCGGCCAGCGCATTCTCGACGACGCCGCGATCCGCATCGTGCGGCTGTCGGCGCCGTTCGCCCCCTTCCCGCCGGAATTGCGCAAGGATGTGGACCAGCTGGAAATCATCCGCACCTGGAAATTCGAGAAAGGCAATCGCCTGACCAGCGAATGAGTGGACACCGCATGACGACCGACAACGCCAGCGAGAGCCTGCGCCACCAGTTGCTGATTGCCATGCCCGGCATGGACGACAGCCGCTTTGCCCACACCGTGACCTATATCTGCGACCACAGTGCCGACGGGGCGATGGGGCTGGTCATCAACCAGCCGCTGGATACCGAGCTCGACGACCTGCTGGAACAGCTGGGTTTCGCACTGGAGCCGTCGCGGCGCGACTACCCCGTGCTGAGCGGCGGCCCGGTGCAGCCGGAACGCGGTTTCGTGCTGCACCGCCGCGGCCCGCGCTGGTCGCACACCATCGACCTGGGCGGCGACATTGCGCTCACTGCGTCGCGCGACGTGCTGGAAGCCATGGCAGCGGGGCAAGGGCCGACGGAAGGGCTGGTGCTGCTCGGCTATGCCGGCTGGGGCCCCGGCCAGCTGGAGCGAGAACTGGCCGACAACGCCTGGCTCACCGTGCCGGCCTCGTCGGCCATCCTGTTCGATATCCCCTTCGAAGAACGCGCGCGCGCAGCGGCCTCCCAGCTCGGCATCGACCTCAACCTGCTGCCCACCGGCGCCGGTCACGCCTGATGGCCTCAGCGCGCCCGCAAACCCTGCTCGCTTTCGACTACGGACTGCGCCACATCGGCGCTGCCGTCGGCCATCAGCTGGTCAGCAGCAGTAACCCGGCCGGCGTTATCCGGGCACGGGACGGTGTGCCGGACTGGCCTGCGGTGGAGAAACTGGTGAAGGAATGGCAACCGGACCGGCTGGTGGTCGGCCTGCCGCTGAACATGGACGGCACGGACAGCCCGATGTCGGAACGTGCCCGCCGCTTTGCCCGACAACTGGCGGGGCGATTCAGGCTGCCCGTGAGTATGGTGGATGAGCGACTGACGAGTTTTGCCGCCAAACAGCAACGGCGCGAGAGCGGGCAGTCGACAGACTTCGGGCGCGACACGGTGGATGCGGAAGCCGCCTGCATCCTGCTGCAGGATTACTTCCGCTCCGGCGCCTCACTGGAACTGTGAGCGGCTGTAGCTCTTTTCCGGCACCATCCACTGGTTCAGCTTGAGCAGGTTGTCTTCGGTCAGCGTGCCAGCAGTCTGTAGCAGGCGCAGCATGTCGATGATGTAGCGGTGGCGCGCCAGCGCATGGGCCAGCTTGGCCCGGTACAGGCGCTGCTCGGCATCCAGCACATCGACGATGTTGCGCGTACCGACTTCATAGCCTGCCTGCGTGGCATCCAGCGCGCTCTGCGCAGACACGATCGCCTGCTGCTGGGCCGCCACGCGCTCGATATCGGTGGTCACCGCGAGGTGATAGGAGCGGGCCTGCTGCACGGCGTTGCGGGTGTTGTTGGTGTGGAACTCCTCAGCCGCCATCTGCTGCTGGTAGGCCTGCCGGCGCAGCGCGCTGGTGCCGCCGCCACTGAACAGCGGCACACGCAGGTTGATCGACACCACGTCACCGTTCTGGTCATCGATGATGTTGCCCGGGTGGTAGTGCGTGGTCGAATCCGAGTCCTCGTGCTGGTAGGCACCATAGATGGTCGGCAAGTGTGCGGCCTTGCGCGCCTTGGCATTCTCGCGCGCCGCATCCACTGACAGGGCGGACACCGCCAGGTCGGGATTGTTCTCCAGCGCCATCCGCTCCCATTCCGCCTGGCTGACCGGCTCCGGCATTTTCACTGGCAGGTCATCGGCCAGTGGCGCGATGGTCTCCAGCGGCTGGCCCGTCAACACCTGCACAGCCTCGAAGGCAATGCCGATCAGGCCGAGTGCATTCAGCGTCTCGACGCGGGCACTGTCATAGGCGGCCTGCGATTCCTGTACATCGGTGATGGCGATCAGGCCGACATCGAAGCGCTGGCGGGTCTGCTCGAGCTGTCGCTCGATCGCCTTTTCCTGCGCCAGCGATGTCTGGTAGGTATCAATGGCCGCGAGTACTCGGATATAGGCTTCGGTGACGCGCACCAGCAGCTCAAGCTCATCGGCGCGATACTGTGCATCCGCCTGTTCGGTCAGTTTCTTGCCGCGCTGGAAGTCATACCAGGCTTCCATGTTGAAGATGTTCTGCGAAACCATGATGCCACCGCTTTCCACGTCGGTGTTGACGTTGTCGCAATGGTTGGTGAGCTTCACACAGCGCGCGCCGCGCGTGTCCTGCTCACTCTCCACCCGGCTGCCTTCCAGGCTGGCCTGGGGCAGCAGTGCAGCACGGTAAATGTTGGCGCTCTCGCGGCCAGCCGCGGCCTGGGCTGCCTGGGCTTTCAGCAATGCATCATTCTCGCGCGCCAGGCGGTAGACCTGCTCGAGTGTCTCGGACGCCGCCGGCATCGCCATGACAGCGCATATGCCTGCCACCACACCCGCTTTCTTGAACCACACCATAATTGCTCCGGTAAAGTGCCAGCCCTGTTTATCTTTCCAGTCTAGCAAATTGGCTCCCACACAGCGTAGGGAATAACCGCGAGCGGCGTGTGGCTGTAGCAAAACCCACAATCTGTGCGTGGTGGACACCACCGGCACCGGCACCTACACTGCCTGCATTGCTCGGGGTGCCGCAGGTTACCTGCTTGCCAGGCTGCAGCTGAGAGATACCCGCCCACCTGATCCGGATAATGCCGGCGTAGGAAAGCAGACTGCCATGGTTTCATCATCCCCCTTTTCCTCCGTGCCACCCCGTGTACTGACCATCGCCGGTTCCGACACCAGCGGCGGGGCCGGCATCCAGGCCGACCTGAAAACGCTCAGTGCCTGTGGCACCTATGCGCTGACCGCCATCACCGCGCTCACTGCGCAGGACCCTGGCGGCGTACAAGGCATGTGGCAGGTGTCGCCGGAGCAGTTGCGGATCCAGATCGACGCCGCCCTGGCCTACCAACCGGTTGCCATCAAGGTCGGCATGCTGGCGACTGCTGCGCTGGTCGATGTCGTCGCGGATACGCTGGCCAGTTGCCCGGGCGTACCGCTGGTGCTGGACACCATTGTCAGCGCCAGCAGCGGTGCACGGTTGCTGGATGACGATGGCATCGTCGCCCTGCGCGAACGGCTGCTGCCACGCGCCACCCTCGTGACACCGAACCGCCAGGAAGCGCGCATCATCGCGGGCAGCGACAACGAGGCGGCACTGCAGCGCTGGGCGCGCGAACACGGCGTCAGCGTGCTGCTGACCGGCGGCGACAGCAGCGGACTCACCAGCGCCGGCGAAGCGCGTTTCTGCACCGATGTGCTCATCATGCATGACAGCATCGAACACCTGACCCTGCCGCGCGTCGAGACGCCGAACAGCCATGGCACCGGCTGCACGCTGACCGCCGCCATCGCCGCTTTCCTCGCCCACGGTTTCCCGTTGCCGGAAGCCGTGCAACACGGCCGCCAGTTCGTGCACCGCGCACTGCAAGCCGCCGCGCCACAGGCCTGGCCCGGCTGCGGACCACTCAACCATTTCTTTGCCTTTGGCAGCAACACTGCCCAGGAGAATGCACCATGACACCACCCGCCAACGCCGAAAAAATGCTGTCTGACACCGCGCAGGTCGATTCCGCCTCCGTTGCGCCGCTGCCGGGCTCGCGCAAGATCTACATCGAAGGCAGCCGCCCGGACATCCGCGTGCCGATGCGCGAGATCACGCTGACCGACACCCCGCTGGCCAACGGCGTGGAGAAGAATGTACCGATCCGCGTCTATGACACTTCCGGCCCCTACACCGACCCGACCGTGACGATCGACGTGCGCAAGGGCCTCCCTGACGTGCGCAGCACCTGGATCCTCGAACGCAACGACACCGAACTGTTGCAAGGTTCCAGCTCCACGTACACCAACGAGCGCCTGAACGACAGCAACCTGGCCCACTTGCGTTTCCGCCACCTGCGTGTACCGCGCCGCGCCAAGGCCGGCCACAACGTGTCGCAGATGCATTACGCGCGCAAGGGCATCATCACGCCGGAGATGGAATACATCGCCATCCGCGAGAACATGAAGCGCGCGCAACTGGCCGAAGCCGGCCTGCTCGACTACCAGCACCCCGGCCAATCGTTCGGCGCCGCGATCCCGAAAGAAATCACACCGGAATTCGTGCGCGATGAAGTCGCGCGCGGGCGGGCGATCATCCCGGCCAACATCAACCACGTCGAACTCGAACCGATGATCATCGGCCGCAACTTCCTCGTGAAGATCAACGGCAACATCGGCAACTCCGCGCTCGGCTCGTCGATCGAGGAAGAAGTGGCGAAGCTGACCTGGGGTATCCGCTGGGGCGCCGACACAATGATGGATCTCTCCACCGGCAAGAATATCCACGAAACGCGCGAATGGATCATCCGCAATTCGCCGGTGCCGGTGGGCACTGTGCCGATCTACCAGGCCCTGGAAAAAGTCGACGGCATCGCCGAGAACCTGACCTGGGAAATTTTCCGCGACACATTGATCGAACAGGCCGAGCAAGGCATCGACTACTTCACGATCCACGCCGGTGTGCTCTTGCGCTATGTGCCACTCACCGCCAACCGCGTCACCGGCATTGTCTCGCGCGGCGGCTCGATCATGGCCAAGTGGTGCCTGGCCCACCACAAGGAAAATTTCCTCTATACACACTTCGAGGAAATCTGCGAGATCATGAAGGCTTACGACGTGAGTTTCTCGCTCGGCGATGGCCTGCGCCCGGGTTCGGTGGCCGATGCCAACGATGCTGCGCAGTTCGGCGAACTGGAAACACTCGGCGAGCTGACGCAAATTGCGTGGAAACACGACGTGCAGGTCATGATCGAGGGTCCTGGCCATGTGCCGATGCACATGGTGAAGGAAAACATGGACAAGCAGCTCAAGCATTGCGACGAGGCACCGTTCTATACACTGGGTCCGCTGGTCACCGACATCGCGCCGGGCTATGACCACATCACCTCCGGTATCGGCGCGGCGATGATCGGCTGGTTCGGCTGCGCGATGCTGTGTTATGTCACGCCGAAGGAACACCTCGGCCTGCCGAACAAGGAAGACGTGAAGACCGGCATCATCACCTACAAGATCGCCGCCCATGCCGCCGACCTCGCCAAGGGCCATCCCGGCGCGCAGCTGCGTGACAACGCACTGTCCAAGGCGCGCTTCGAGTTCCGCTGGGAAGACCAGTTCAACCTCGGGCTGGATCCCGACACCGCACGCAGTTTCCACGACGAGACGCTGCCGAAAGAGTCGGCGAAAGTTGCGCATTTCTGCTCGATGTGCGGGCCGAAATTCTGCTCGATGAAAATCACCCAGGATGTGCGCGACTATGCGGCTTCACAGGGTATTGATGTGAAAGGGGCTGACACCGTGCGCATGATCGATGTGGAACTCGAGATGGCCGAAAAATCGCGCGAGTTCCTCGACAGCGGCAGCTCCATCTACCACCGCATCTGAGGGAGCGTTGCCATGAGCGAAGGCATGCTGGTCGGCAGGAATGCCGCGTGCGAATGCCGGTTGTTGCCAGCACTGGCCAACCGCCACGGCCTGATCACCGGCGCCACCGGCACGGGCAAGACCATTACCTTGCAGGCGACGGCCGAACAGTTCAGCCGCATTGGCGTGCCAGTGTTCCTCGCTGATGTCAAAGGCGACCTCACCGGCATCAGCCAACCCGCCAGCGTCAGCGACAAACTGGCCACCGTGTTGCAGGAACGCGGCATCGCGCTGCCCACACCTTGCGCCTGCCCGACCACACTGTGGGATGTGTTCGGCGAACAGGGCCATCCGGTACGCGCCACTGTCAGCGACATGGGGCCGCTGTTGCTGGCACGCATGCTGGGCCTCAACGATACACAGGAAGGTGTACTGCAACTGGTATTCCGCATTGCTGACGACAACGGCATGCTGCTGCTCGACCTGAAAGACCTGCGGGCGATGCTGCAACACGTGGGCGACAATGCGAAAAACTACACCACCGCATACGGCAACATCAGTGCTGCGAGTGTTGGCGCCATCCAGCGCGGACTGCTGCAGATCGAGGAGCAGGGCGGTGACCGTTTTTTCGGCGAGCCGATGCTCGACATCGCCGACTTCATGCAAGCCATCAATGGCCAGGGCGTGATCAACATCCTCGCTGCTGACAAGCTGATGCACAGCCCGCGCCTGTATGCGACGTTCCTGCTGTGGTTGCTGTCGGAACTGTTCGAGCAGCTGCCGGAAATCGGCGACCCGGACAAACCGGTACTGGTGTTCTTTTTTGATGAGGCCCACCTGCTGTTCCGTGAAGCACCGCCGGCGCTGCTGGAGCGCATCGAGCTGGTGGTGCGTCTCGTGCGCAGCAAGGGCGTCGGCGTTTATTTTGTCACGCAGAACCCGCTGGACATCCCCGACCGCGTGCTCGGCCAGCTCGGCAACCGCGTGCAGCATGCCTTGCGCGCCTTCACCCCGCGCGACCAGAAAGCCGTGCAGGCAGCAGCCGACACCATGCGCGCCAACCCGGCCCTCGACATCGCCACAGCGATCAGCGAACTCGCGGTCGGCGAGGCACTGGTCAGTTTCCTCGACGAGAAAGCGCGGCCCTGCGTCACCGAAAGGGCCTACATCGTGCCGCCCGCCAGCCGGATCGGGCCGGTCACTGCAGCAGAGCGGGCGGCCTTGCTGCAGCAGTCACTGGTGGCTGGCGTCTATGACAAAGCCGAAGACCGCGAGTCGGCCTACGAAATGCTGAAGGAACGTGCAGCGACTGCCGCCGACACCAGCAAACCGGCCGCACCCGATGATGGTGTGGCTGGCGATATCAGGGACGCGCTGTTCGGCAGTGTGGGCCCGCGCGGTGGCGTGCGCGATGGGCTGGTGCAATCGGCAGCGAGATCTGCCGTACGCAGCATCGGCTCTGCGCTAGGCCGTGAAATCGTGCGCGGCGTGCTGGGTGGGCTGCTCGGTGGCGGCAGCCGGCGCAAGAGGCGCTGAGGCATGCAGAACCCGTTCTCGGCCGACGACATCGTCATAGACAGCCGCGACACCGTCTTCGCCGGATTCTTCCGCATCCTGCGCTACCGCTTGCGACACCGCCTGTTCGACGGCAGCTGGAGCAAGCCATTGGTGCGCGAACTGTTCGCGCGCGGCGACTCGGTCGGCGTGCTGCTGTATGACCCGCTGCGCGACTCAGTGGCACTGGCGCAGCAGTTCCGTATCGGCTGCCTGGACAATGAGCACGGCGCCTGGGTGTGGGAAGTGGTGGCGGGCATGGTGAAGCCGGGCGAGGATTGCGCGGATGTCGCTGTGCGCGAAGTGGCCGAGGAAACCGGCTTGCAGATCCACGCCGGGCAACTGCTGCCGATAGCCCGTTACTACAGCAGCCCCGGCGGCACGGATGAACGCCTGCAGCTGTATTGCGCCCTCTGTGACTTGCCCCCTGCCGTTGAGGGGGTGTTCGGCCTGGCCGAGGAAGGCGAGGATATCCGTATCCGCACCTTTGCTACGGACGAAGCGTTTGGTGCTATGCTGGCCGGGACAATAAACAACGCCGCGACCCTCATTGCCCTGCAGTGGTTGCAATTGAACCGGGGCAAACTGCGGCAGAACCAGGCGGTAAGTGCGAGCCCTTAACCATGGTGTCAACGACAGCGGTACCTGACAACGCAGTACGCAGGCAGCGTTATGTGGTTGACCTGCAGGCCCTGCATGCCGAATGCGACACCAACTACCTGCGCCTGCTCAAGCTGTTGCCATCCCTCGCCCATGAGGATCGCCGCTTCCTCGCCCTGCAGACCGGCGACGGGCGCGAACGCCAGTTCCAGTTTTCCGTGACCGAGCGGGCGCGCTACACGGCCACTGTCGAGATCGCCGAGTTCGGCCAGCGACCGCAGTGGGGCCTCAGCGCCACGTTCACGGTACGCCTGTACCACGATGCCCGCATGGCGGAGGTGCTGGCCTTCCAGCGCGAACGCCAGGCCGGACTGTGCTGCGATTACCCGAATCCGCGCATGTTGCAGCCTGACGAGAAAACCCAATGGAATTTCCTGCTCGGCGAATGGCTGACCCACTGCCTCGCCCATGGCTACTGCCTGGAACCGGTGTTCCGGCAAGACGCTGCCGGGGGTGAAGCATGATCTACCACTTCGACAAGAGCGCGTCGGTCAGCCTGGTACAGATTACAGACTGCCACGTACACAACGAACGCGAGCAACTGCTGTCCGGCGTCAATACCCATGACAGCCTCGGGCAGGTCATTGACGGCATCCGCGCAGCCGGCCCGGCGCCAGACATGGTGCTGGTGACAGGCGACCTGACCCATGAAGGCGACGAACGCGCCTATCGCCTGTTGCTGTCGCAACTCGAACGCCTGCCTGCACCGTATTTCTGGTTGCCCGGCAACCACGACCACCTTGCGCCGATGGCCAGTATCGGCAGCGAGCAGCGCTTGCGCACCAAGCAGATCATCCTGCCGCACTGGCAGATCCTGCTGGTGGATAGCCATGTGGAAGACGAAGTGGCCGGACTGGTCGCACAAAGTGAACTGACCTGGCTGGCCACCGCATTGCGCGAACAACCGGACAAGTACGCCGCCATTTTTGTGCACCACCCCCTGCTGCCGGTCGGCTGCGACTGGCTAGACCCACAACGCATCGCCAACGCTGAACAATTGCTGACGCTGTTCGACAACACGCCGCAATTGCGCCTCGTCTGTAACGGCCATGTGCACCAGGAGTGGCAGCAGGAACGCCAGCACTACTGGCTGCTATCGACTCCATCCACCTGCATCCAGTTCAAGAGCAACAGCGTCGACTACGCCGAGGACGATTTCCCGCCAGGGTACCGCCGCTTCACACTGCACACTGATGGCAGTTTTGATACCGAGGTGATGCGAGTGGGCGAACTGGTGCGCGTCGCCGGTGCGCCGCGCGGCTATGGCGGCGACTACAACTGAGTTTCCCGCAACATGGCTTTCTCGATCATCTACATCCACGGCTTCAACAGCTCACCGCAATCGCACAAGGCGCAGCAGTTCCGCCAGTGGATCGCAGAACACCATCCCGACATCACCTTGCACATCCCGGCGCTGGAACCGTTCCCGCTGGAGGCCGTCGCCCAGCTGGAAGCGCTAGCAGCCCTCGACCCGGCCAACACGGCCTGCATCGGCAGCTCACTCGGCGGTTTCTATGCCGTGTGGCTGGCGGAAAAATTCGGCTGCCGCGCAGCGTTGATCAATCCGGCGGTACGCCCCTACGAAACCTTGGGACGCCACCTAGGGGAAAACGAGAACTACCATACGGGTGAGCGCTACACATTCACGCAACAGCATGTGGATGACCTGCGCTCGCTGTACGTAGCCAAACCTTCACACGCGGAGCGGTTGCTGTTGCTGGTGCAAACTGCAGATGAAACGCTGGACTTCCGTGAGGCGACCGCGCACTTCCATGCCAGCCCGTCTATCATCGAATACGGTGGTGACCACGCTTTCCAGCAAGCCGAGCGCCATTTCCCGCACATGCTGGGCTTTCTCCGCCAGCGCTAGACCACCGCATACTGCGCATAGTAACGCGCGAGATATTCTTCAAAGGTTTCTGTCTGCGGCGCCGCTTCCAGCGCACGCTGGCTGGTGAGCGATGCCTGTGCAGCCTCGTTGAAATACGCTTCGCGCCCGACGTCCAGTGGATGGCCAGCAAAGTGTTGTGCGTGCTGTTGCGACAAGTCAGAAGCCAAGCGGAAAAAGGATTTCTGTTGCTCGCGCATGGCGCGCAACAGCGCAGCTGACGGTGTCAGCTCGCCGTCCTGCAACCTGCTGCGCTGCAGGGCCACACTGGCCACATAATGGCCGCCGCCATAGGCGCAATCGAGCAATTGTGCACATGCTGAAATGCGCCCGAAAAACGCATCGGCCCACTCTGGCAGAGCACGATCGCCATCAGCGGTTTCCAGACGCAGTGCAGGGTCGCGGCCGCGTTCGACAGCCGCTGTCTGGTTGCGCGCCTGACGGCCATACTCCGCCTCATCCGTTGCCGGGCTGTCGTCCAACAGGCACCACAACAGGAACGCCTCGACAAAATGCGCGGTCTCGCTGTCTATCCCGCAAGGCAGGAACGGGTTGAGGTCAAGGCAGCGCACCTCGATATATTCGACGCCCCGGGTATGCAAGGCGTGGATCGGTGTCTCGCCGGGCCCGGTGATGCGTTTCGGCCGGATCGTGCTGTAGAACTCGTTCTCGATCTGCAACAGGCTGGTGCTGAGCTGGCGATAATGACCATTCGCATCGCGCACACCGATTTTCTCGTACGCGGGATACGGAGTGGTGAGCCCCTGCTTCAGGGTGGCGATATAACTGCGCAAACTGTTGTAGCACACTACTAAAGCCGACTGGGCATTGCTCTGGTAGCCGAGGTCACCCATGCGCAGTGACGTGGCGAATGGCAGGTAGAGACTGCGCGCCTTGTCATCGAATGGCTGCAAGTTATGCGCACGGCCCTGCACGAACGTCGGGCACAGCGCTGGCGAGGCTCCGAACAGGTACAACAACAGCCAGAGATGGCGGCGGAAATTACGGATCAGGTCGAAATAGCGCTGCGTCTTGTACGCCTGCAGCGGCATGTCCACACCATCATCGTCTCGCAACACCTGCCACAGCGCATCGGGAAAAGATACATTGTAATGAATGCCGGCAATGGTCTGCATCAGGCGGCCATAGCGATGGCCGAGCCCTTCGCGATAGGCAGTCTTCATGCGTGCCGCGTGTGTGCTGCCGTATTGTGCGAGCGGGATGCTGTCGTCGCTGCCCAGCGCGCACGGCATGCTGGCCACCCACATTTTTTCGCCCTGTTGTGCCAGCACACCACTGGTAAACGCGTGGATGTTGTCGAGCCACGACAAGGCCTCACCAATGTTGTCGCAAACAGGGGTGATGAATTCGAGCAATGCCTCGGAAAAATCGGTGGTGATATTCGGGTGCTTCAGCGCCGAACCCAGCGCGGCCGGGTGCGGCGTCTGCGCCAGATGCCCCTCCTGCGTGACGCGCAGGCTCTCTTTCTCGATGCCGCGACGAATACCGCGCAGTGTCGCTGTGAAGGCTTCCGCTTGCAGCACCTGCAGTCGCCTGGCAAAAACATCCATTGCTATCATTCTCCGCTACTCTGGCTGACAGCTTAACCGACATCCCCCGCAGTGGCACCGGTATTTTCCGCCACCACTTCTGTCTCAGGCAGCACAATATCGTCATCACCCGCTTCCGGGCCTGCGCCTTCCGCTTCCGGCTCGTCGTACGTGACCGGCGCCATCTTGCGCGGCTCATGGACATCACCGAGCAGGGGAATATCCTTGTCGTTGAGCGGGCATTGCAGCAACACCAGTCGCTGCTCGATGTCGCGCGCATTGCATTCAATCAGGTGGTTAAGCGCTACATCGCGATGCGGTGAGCGCCAGGCGGCCGCAGGCTCGCTCTCATCAAGCCACTGCCCCTGCTTGCCGAGAAACTGTTGGTGCTGGTTGCGGATGACAAACACGTCTTTCATGCAATGGATCCGTTCTTGTTCAGGGAAATGCCACATTACCCAATAGCTGCGCACTATGGCCAACTCGCCACCAGTACACGTGGTATTGTGAAGGCGGCAACTGATTTTTCAATACCAGCACTGGATAGTAGCGGCCGGCCTGTTCGTCAACCTGCTCACGACCAAGGAATACACGGAATGCACCAGCCTCACCACAGAACAGTAATACAACTGTTTCCGGCTGAGCCGCAATATCCACTTGCAACTCGACAGCCAGTGCGCGCGCCTTCTTGCTCCAGGCGCTCACCCGTTCAGCTACAGGGGCTTCACTGGCAACAGCGGCACATTCACTGGCCGGCACCGGTTGCACTGACTGTGGTTTGTGCCGCGCATCGATGGCTTCATACGCACTGTAGTAACCGCGCTGGAAAGCATGGAACAGGCGCCAGTCCTGGTTATGTGGGTAGAACGGCATCTGCGAGCGCGCCAGGCCGCCATCAATCAGCCAGTAGTAATGCGACTGGCGCACGCGCTGTTTTTCCTGCGCGATATCATCCAGCACCTGCCAGGACATGGCCTGCACAAGCACCCCGCCCAGCAGTACGGCGGCGAGCACGCGTCGACCCGTGCAGGATTGCAACACACCGCCCACTGCCAGCACCAGCAGCAGGAAACCGTACAGGCGATAGCGCGACAACAAACCGGCCTCAGCACCAAAACCGATACCGCGACCGATAGCGATCAGCAACACCGATGCTGTGGCGAAGGCGAGGGCGACAAGCCAGAACCGGTCCATCCTTGCCGACAGCAGTTGCTGCGCCAGCAATGCCAGTACGGCGCCTCCCAACAGCATCGCCGGCCACAATTGCGCTTCACCAAACACGGTGGCGCCGGCAACCGCCAACAAGGTCGGCAAAACCAGCACCACGCGCTGCCACGCGAACTCGCCGCCCTCCTGCGCTGAATGCGCCAGGTACTCTGGCAGCAAGTGCGGTTCGGTGTAGTTCACATAGCGCCACAAATGATCCGCGGCAAACGGGCTTTCGTAGCTGAAATAGACCGCAACCAGCCCGGCGAATGCCGCACACCACGCCAGTAGCTGGCGCCCGTGCTGCGGCAGCGATTGCTGCCAGGCGGCGACCACGCTGGCTACCACTAGCGCCGGCAGCACCAGCAAACCGTTGAACTGCGTGGCTGCGGCACAAACCGACCAGCACAGCGGCGCCACAATTGCCTGTGGCTGGCGATCGTGAGCACGCGCAGCCAGCAAGGCGAAAAGGATTACGGCCTGGTTGGACAGTGCCGTGATCGCCCACAAGCTCGCATGCCAGTAGAACAGGTTCACATACAACAGCACGGCCATCGCCAGCGCATACCACCAACCGATACGCGCCCTCAACCAGTCGGCCAGCAGCAGCGCACTCAACAGCAATACGGCATGGCCGAGCAGGATGTGGTGAGTGAAATTTACCTCACCAGTGAGTGCATAAGCGGCGAGATAGAGCAGGTGGTTAAACACGGTGACATGTTCGTGGTTCGGCAACGCCAGCGCGGCCAACTGGTCCAGCCAGTGCTCGCGACTGAGGAAAATCTCGAAAAACCACAACACATCGACAAAATCATCGCCCTGCCCCATGTTGTGGGCAAAGCGCAGCAACACAGACCAGTACCAGCCCAGCGCAGCCGATACCAGTATCAGGCAGAGCAGTTTGCCTGCCAGCGTAGTGGCAGGCGGATGGGGATGGTCAGGCTGCATCGCCATCATCTGCAGGCGCCTGCCGTTCGAGCAGCCGCGCAAAGAACACACCGACCTCGAACAGCAACCACATCGGTGTGGCCAGCATCACTTGCGACAGCGCATCCGGTGGCGTCAGCACAGCTGCAACAACAAAGCAGCCGACGATAATCCACGGCCGTTTCTCTGCCAGCGCCGAAGAAGAAGTTACCCCCATCAGTACCAGCAGGATCGTCGCGACCGGAATCTCGAACGTGAAGCCGAAAGCGACAAACATACCGAGCACGATGTCCAGGTAGCGCGAGATATCCGGCGCATAGGTGACGCCCGCCGGCAGGATGCTGCTCATGAAGCCGAACATCACCGGGAACACCAGGTAGTAGGCAAATGCGACACCGGCATAGAACAGCGCGACACTCGACACCAGCAGCGGCAGCGCAATGCGTTTCTCACGCGGGTACAGGCCCGGCGCGATGAAGCCCCACACGTGGTACAGCAACACCGGCACACTGAGGAAAATCGCGGCGACAAACGCCAGCTTGAACGGTGCCGTGAACGGCGAGATCACTTCGGTGGCCAGCATGCCGGTGCCAGCCGGCAAGTAGCGCAGCAGTGGTTGCGACAGGTACTCGAACAGCGGGTTGGCAAAGAAGGCCAGCCCGCAAAATAGCAGCAGGATGATGCCGGCGCACCACAGCAGGCGCGTGCGCAATTCCAGCAAGTGCGC
>CALMIC010000200.1 GCA_937864065.1 uncultured Cellvibrionales bacterium
CCAGAGACGCGTCTCTGTACCGGCAAAGATCGTGGTTTCGTTGAAAGAAAAACCCATATTGTCTGCCCGCGTCAGCAAACGGATGCTGCGCCAGTTTTCACTGCTGACCGTGTCCGGCCCGCCCAGCTTATCGTTACGGTTCACCACAATCATGTTCTATGCTCCATTTGGCTAACCCTTTAAAAAACACACATCCCTGTGTGCTACCACTAAAAGAAATTCAACTGTCAGGTTGCCTGGCTTGCAATACTGTCGTCACCAGGACAAACATAATTCAATGACTGGCTTTACGCCTGCGACTTGTACTGTCAATGATCGCCCGTTCAATGATGGACAAACCTTCCTCCAGCTCTTCACTTGTAATAGTGAGCGGAGGCAACAGTTTGATGACTTCCCCCGCAGGGCCACAGGTTTCGATAATGAGCCCTGCGCGGAAGCACGCTTCACTGATTGCATCCGCACTGGCAGCACTGTCCATCACCAACCCGGCGATCATGCCGCGTGAACGCACTGCCTTCACGTGCGGGTATTCCTCGCTCCACGCCTGCAACCTGTCATAGATCTCGGTACCACGACTGAACACGGATCGCGAAAAATGCGGATCCTGCCAGTAACTGAGCAGCGCCTGGGTAGCGGTGACAAAAGCGAGGTTGTTACCGCGGAAAGTGCCGTTGTGTGCCGCCGGCTCCCAGATATCGACATCCGGCTTCAACAACACGAGCGACATGGGCAGTCCATAACCGGACAGGGATTTGGACAAGGTGACGATATCCGGCTCAATACACGCAAGCTCGAAACTGAAGAATTGCCCGGTGCGGCCGCAACCGACCTGGATATCGTCCACGATCATCAGGATGTCACGCTCGCGGCAGATTTCCCGCAGACGGCGCAACCAGCGCACGGTCGCGGCGTTGACACCGCCCTCTCCCTGCACGGTCTCCAGCAACACGGCAGCGGGCTTGTCGATTCCACTTGAGCGATCGTCAAGCAGTTGCTCCAGTTGCGCCAGCGTATCGACATCCTTGCCGAAATAACCGCAATACGGCATGAAAGTGGTGTTGCCCAGCGGCATACCGGTAGCCTGGCGAAACTTGCCATTGCCCGTCGCCGCTACTGCACCGGCTGTTACCCCGTGAAAGGCATTGGTGAAACAGATGATATTGGTGCGTCCGGTTTTCTGGCGGGCAATTTTCAGCGCGGCCTCCACGGCATTGGTGCCAGTCGGGCCAGTGAACTGTAATTTGTATTCAAGCTGGCGCGGCTGCAGGATCACCGCCTCGAAAGTCTCCATGAAGTGCAGCTTGGCTTCCGTGGCCATATCCAGACAGTGCACGATACAGTTGGTGTCGATGTAGGCCAACAACGCATCTTAGAT
>CALMIC010000201.1 GCA_937864065.1 uncultured Cellvibrionales bacterium
GGTAGGGTGCGGGTTGTTGGCCAGGTCGATTTCCGTGGCGTTGACAATCAGCAGGGGTGATTCGTTGTAATAGTGGAACAGCTGCGTGTATGCCTCGTTGAGCTGTTGCAGGTATTCGATGTCAATGCGTTGCTCTGCGGCAATGCCGCGCTGCCGGATTCTTTTCATCAGTGTGTCGACTGGCGCCTGCAGGTAGACCACCAGATCGGGTTTCGGGGTGTTGATGATCACCTGGTCGTAGACTTTCTTGTAAAGGTTGAACTCGTCATCGTCGAGCGTGACCCGTGCAAACAACGGATCCTTGTTGATCAGGAAGTCTGCAATGCTCAACGGGGAAAACATGTCTGCCTGGCGCAGTTCCTGGAACTGCTTGCTGCGCTGGAACAGGAAGTACAGCTGGGTCGGCAGTGCATTGCGCTTGCGGTCCTGGTAGAAACGCTCGAGGAATGGATTTTCCTCGGCAGCTTCCAGCAAGGTCTGGTAGTTGAATGTGCTTGCGAGACGCCGTGCCAGCGTGGTCTTGCCGACACCGATATTGCCTTCAACCGCTACGAAGCGGGGCAAGGTGCGGCCCTCGAAATCGAAATGCAGGCTGTCGAAAGGATCGTCGGTCATCTGTGTCTACGGTGTTGTCGTTATGTAACCGGATGAATGTGCAACCGGGTGAATATGCAGGCGTGGTGTGGTCAGGCATCCGTGTTGCGGGTGTCCAGCGACCACAATCCAGCCATGCCAACCTGCGACAATAATGACGCAACACCGCACCCGTTGGGAAGCAGAAGCCGTGGGGCGATGTCAGCCAGTGGTGCCAGCACGAATGCGCGCCCGGCCAACCGGGGATGTGGCACGACAAGGCGTTCACTGTTGATTACCTGGTTGCCATACAGCAGCAGGTCGAGATCCAGGGTGCGGGCTCCCCAGCGCGTATGCCGTTCGCGGCCTTGTTGCTGCTCGATCGCCTGCAGTGCGTCAAGCAGGGCCTCCGGCGCCAGCCGGGTCTGCAGGCAGGCAGCGCCATTGATGTAATCGGGTTGCCCGGCAGGACCACCGACCGGATGGCTGCCATACCACGGCGACACGGCGAGTACACGGGTGGCAGGTATGGCTCTCAGGGCCTCGATGGCCCTTTGTGCTTGCCGCAGCGGATTGGCCAGATTGCTGCCGATGCCCACATAGCAGGTGACCGCTGCATTGGCCATGGTTTGCCGCTCAGTGCTGGTGGGGTGGCGGGTGACTGCCACGCCGGTTGCGTCCGCCGCGCCGGCGGCGGTTGTTGCGCGGCTGCCCTTCGGTGCGGTTCAGGTCGCGCTGCATCTGTTCGCGTTTTTCTGCGTCGGCGGCCTGATAGTCCGTCCACCACTGGCCGAGACCCTGCATGTCTTCACCCGCCTGTTCGCGCAGCAGCAGGAAGTCGTAGGCGGCGCGGAAACGCGGGTGTTCCAGCATTTTTTCTGCGCGGCCGCCCTGACGACGCGTCAGTTGCCACTGCAATTCCCATATCTCCTGCATCGGCAACGTGAAGCGTTTCGGGATGCCGATGCGTCTGACCTGTTCGCCGATGACTTTTTGCGCCGCCTTTTGCAGTGCCTGGTAGGGAGGAAGTCCCTCGTGTTCGGCGTGTTGTTGCTGTTGCTGCAGCACGGGCCACAGGATGGCCGCGCAGAGGAAAGCGGGGGTGACGCGCTGGTCGTTGCGGATCCGGGTGTCGGTGTTGGCCAGTGCCTGACGGATCAGCTGGTCGCTGAAATTGCCTGGCTGGAGCAGTCGAGCCGGCCCCGGGAACAGCACCTGGAACAGCTGGTGCTGCACCATCAGCTCGAAAGTTTTCACGGCACTGCCGGCCATGAAAAGTTTGACCATCTCGTCAAACAGCCTGGCATTGGAGATGTCATCCAGCAGTGGCGCCAGCCTTGCAATCGGGGCGGCGGTGCTTTTTTCCAGCGTGAAATCCAGCTTGGCGGCGAGACGCACTGCGCGCAGCATCCGCACCGGGTCTTCGCGGTAGCGCGTTTCCGGATCGCCAATCATGTGGATCCTGCGTTGCTGGATATCGCGCATGCCATGGCAGAAATCGCGCACATTGCCATCGACACCGTAGTACAGGGCATTGACGGTGAAGTCGCGGCGCACGGCATCTTCCTCGATGCTGCCGTAGACGTTGTCGCGTAGCAGCAGGCCGCTGTCGTGAACTTCACCCTGTGATTCGTCTTCCGCGTTGCTGTGGTGCCCGCGGAAAGTGGTGACCTCGATCATGTCGCGGCCGAACATGACATGCACTATCCGGAAGCGGCGACCGATGATGCGCGAGTGGCGGAACACCTGGCGCACCTGCTCCGGGGTGGCGTTGGTGGCGACGTCGAAATCCTTCGGACGCAGGCCGAGCAGCAGGTCGCGAACGCCGCCGCCGACGATGTGGGCGTCGTAACCCGCGTCGTGCAGGCGTTCCAGTACGCGCAGGGCATTGCCGCTGATTTTCTGTTCCGGGATGCCATGTTGTGCGGGAGGAATGACTTCAGCCGTCGGCTTTTTCGCAGAGCGGGCAGTGCGTGCCTGATTTTTGGCGCCGGAAACACGGCGTTTGATCCAGTCGAGCATCGTGTCTGTTCGGGAGAATATGGTTGTGATCAGTCCGGCAGTGTAGCACAGGGGGCATTTGGCATAAGCCGTTGCCTGAATGATTGCTGAGCATCAACTACAGCGGAAAAAATTGTGCTAGCCTTACACAGTCCTCACGGGCAGGGGGGATGTTTTTTTTACCTGCCACACACTTATCGTCCAGTCTGATCCGATGGAATCAAGGGAGTCTCTGATGAAAGCCAATCTGTTGAAAGCGTCTGTAATTGCAGCCACCCTCGTCCTGGCCGCCGGCTGTGCCAGCCAGAATGACTTGGAAGCTGTACGTGAAGAAGCGGCAGCTGCCCAGCGCACTGCTGACGAAGCCAAGGCTGCTGCTGCTGCTGCCCAGCAGACAGCAGACGAAGCGAAAGCTTCAGCTGCCGATGCCAATACCAAGGTAGACCGCGCCTTCAAGAAGTCCATGTACAAGTAAGACCTGTACGGCAAGCCGTTTCACGACGGCAGGAAAACCCGCTGCTTTCCGGAGTGGCGGGTTTTTTTATGGCTCACCGTCAAGGAGGAGTGACATATCGACCGGCGTCACGGTCGGACCAACGGCGACCGGCAAGCCGGTCGCCTCGATGCGGGCCTGTTCGACCGCCTGCCAGTCCACCGGATAGTCGATGTTCTCGACGAGTTGTTGTTGCACGAGCCGTGTCAGCAGGTGGGTATCGTTCTGCAGCGCGGTCGGGGTTCCTTCCAGCCAAGGGTGTATCTCGACATAGAGCACCCCTTCGCTCCAGCCGGCCTTGTAGGGCTGGTTGACAATCCGCCCCGGGGTCCCGAC